>JAOUFU010000168.1 GCA_029858035.1 Phycisphaerae bacterium | reverse complement strand
GCATATCATGGAGTTACTGAGAGATATCGAGGTTGACGAGGCCGAATGCGAAAAAATACAAAATCAGATAGACCAGCAAAAGCAAATCCTTGAGCAATCCCGAAAGGAAGCCGAGCTTCTGGCTACCAAATATGAGGCCGAAGTCGAAGAAATCCAGATTGAATGGAACCAGGTTGCACAGACTATAACGACCGATCCACTGGAGATATTCAAACGCGTCTCCGAAACATACGACGGAGAGGCCCTGGCGGTGATTGACCGGCAGGATGGAAGAACAGAGGCATATACCTGTGGCGGATGCTTTATGGGAATCACTACTGAGTCCGTCAATTTGCTTATGACTAAGGATGATATTATTCGCTGTCCTAACTGCACGAGAATACTTGTGCTTGGAGGCGATAAGCATATTTAATGGCAGGGCATCGAAATACGAGATGCGAGATACAAGAAACGAAGTAATCGCTTACACAGATGGTGCCAGTAGAGGCAACCCGGGCCCGGCAGCTTCCGGATTCGTTCTGACCGACTCCAACGGAACTCAATTACAGGCAAAGGCCTTCTTTATCGGCCACAATACAAACAACGTGGCCGAGTACACCGGAGTAGTTAAAGCCCTCGAAGCTGCAATAAAGATTGGTGCTAAACGTCTGATTGTTTTCAGTGACAGCCAGTTGCTTGTCAGGCAGATTAACGGCGAATACAAAGTAAAAAGCGAGCAAATCAGGCCTCATTTCCAGCAGGCCTTAGAGATGCTCAGCCGGTTCGAAGATTGGAAAGTTCAATATGTTTGCAGGGAGAAAAACAAAGAGGCCGACAAACTTGTAAACCAGTCATTAAATCTCGGACAGGATGTTGTCCACAGCGCCATTAGGTGTCCTGCGGAGATGCCTTACGGCAAAGACAAACCAGTGCCTAAAACACAAAATATAAAACCGGTTCGGCTCGGTGTGCTGATCAGCGGCGGCGGTACAACGTTGATGAATATCCTCGAACATATTAAACAGGGCCGGCTGAATGCCGAAATTGCCGTCGTAATAAGCTCACTCTCAACCGTGACTGGCGTCGAAAAGGCAAAGAACGCCGGACTTAAAGTAAAAATCATCCGCAAAAAAGACTTTCCTGACGTTGATGAATTTAGCAGGCGAATCGAGGAAGAACTTGTTGCTGCCGACGTGGACCTCATCGTCCAGGGAGGCTGGCTCTGTTTTTGGAAAATACCCGCCCGATATGAAAACCGCGTTATGAACATACATCCTGCTCTGCTGCCGAGTTTCGGAGGACAAGGTATGTGGGGTCATCATGTCCACGAGGCGGTTCTTGCGGCTGGCTGTAAAATGAGCGGCTGCACAGTACATTTCTGCACAAACCAGTACGATAAAGGGCCGATCATAGTCCAGCGGGCTTGTGAGGTCAAAAACAGTGATACCCCTGAGACTCTCGCTGCCAGGGTCTTTGAGGCCGAATGTATCGCATATCCGCAGGCAATAAAGCTGTTCGCAGAAGGTAAATTACAAGTTCAAGACGGCAACATAGTTGTTATTGACTCGTAATCCGGGATGCGAACCACGAGATACGAAACTCGTTGGAAGTAAATGGCTAACTTCTGATGTGGCACAAAACGGAAGGTTTCTGCCGGATTGAAAAAAAGGCAAAAAATCATATTAAGAGATTTTGTGACCGTAGTGGTCATTACGGCTATTGTGGTTTTTGCAATGATCGTCTTCAAGAATTTTGTCAATCGTTCAGAGACAATGCGGGCAATGGAGCATCTCCGTCGAGGAATCAAACAGTACCGGGATGAGCACGGTTCAGTGCCCCCTCAAACCTGGGTCGATAGGCAGAGGGAAAATCTGCCAGGGGACATTAAGCTCGGGAACTTGCAGTATAGAGCCCGGTGGATCACATTTGAATCAGGCCCGGATGAGTTTTTAGCTTACGCCGAAGCAAGTTACAATTTGCCGGTCGGCAAAGGTTATATCGTGCTAAGGCTTGGTGCAGTTCTAAGGGATGATGGGCACCCAGAGTGGATAGAAGGGAAAGAATTCAAAAGGCTTTTAGCACAACAGCAAAGCCCGGAAGAAATTCAAATACTGCAGAAGCAGCAGTGAACATAAAGCCAGGTCCGAAATACGCCCTTATTATTCTGATTGTACAATGGGTTCTTTGCTTTCTTCAGGCTCCTTTTCTTTTACTGAAAAGCCGGTAAATTTCAGGTTCTCTTCGTCCTGAACGTCAATCTTTACGAGGTTTTTGTCTTTGAATTTGCCTACCAGGACAGCTTCTGAAAGCGGGTCTTCTATATAGTGTTCGATTGCCCTTCGCAGAGGCCTGGCCCCGAATTCAGGATTGTAACCCTTGTCGATGAGAAATTCCTTGGCCTGTTCGGTCAACTCCAGCTTCAAACCGTGCTCCGTCAGCCGTTTGAACACTTTCGCAAGCTCGTAATCAACGATAGTTTGCAAATCTTCTCTTGTTAGCGCCCTGAAGACTATCGTGTCATCAATTCGGTTGAGGAATTCGGGCCTAAACTGCCGCTCCACTTCTTTCTGAAGCATATCTTTCATTTTCTCATAATTGGCCTCAGGGCTCTTTTTCCCAAAGCCGAAGCCTGCCTGGTTCTTAATCAAGTCGGCACCGAGATTGCTGGTCATAATTAAAATGACATTTTTGAAGTCGATGCTTCTGCCGAAGCTGTCGGTCAACCTGCCCTCGTCCATAATCTGCAGAAGCATGTTGTAAATGTCCGGATGTGCCTTTTCTATTTCGTCCAGCAGCAGCACGGCGTAAGGTCTCCGTCTGATCCTTTCGGTCAATTGTCCTCCCTCTTCATATCCCACATAGCCCGGAGGCGCCCCAACTAACCGGCTGACATTGTGCTTCTCCATAAATTCGCTCATATCTAATCGAATAAGAGCATTTTTGTTGCTGAACAAAAACTCAGCGATAGCTTGCGCCAGCAGTGTCTTTCCAACTCCGCTGGGCCCAAGGAAAATGAAGCAGCCCATTGGGCGATTTGGGTCTTTCATGCCGCTTCTGCTCCGTCGCACTGATTTGGCTACGGCACCGATTGCTTCTTCCTGTGAGACAACCGTTTTATGTAGTTCAGCCTCCAGCTCCAAAAGTCTCTGGGTCTCTTTCTTCTCCAGTTTCGTCAGGGGAACCCCCGTCATATTGCTTACGACCTCTGCGATAATTTCGGTATCGACTTCCCCGGTCTTCTCTTTATTTTCGTCGTACCATATTTTCTGCATTTGTGTCTTCTCATCCAGAAGCTTTTGTGCCTCATCTCTCAAAGCCGCCGCCCTCTCGTAGTCTGCGTTTTTAACCGCCTCGTCTTTTTCTCTTTGCAGTTTTTCAATCTTTCCCTCTTTCTCCGTCAAATCCAGCGGAGGAGTCATATTCTTAAGTCTCACCCTTGCCCCCGCTTCATCGATAACATCAATCGCCTTGTCCGGCAGACACCTTCCAGCGATATATCTTGTAGACAGCTCCACAGCCTGATAAAGTGCCTCGTCGGTAAAGTGAACCCTGTGGTGCGACTCATAGCGGTCCTGAAGTCCTCTAAGAATATCCAGGGTCTCATCCTTTGTAGGTGGTTCAACAATTATTGTCTGGAACCGTCTCTCAAGCGCGCCATCCTTTTCAATATGCTTTCTATACTCGTCCAGAGTAGTAGCCCCGATACATTGCACTTCACCTCTGGCAAGTGCGGGCTTTAACACGTTTGAGGCATCGATAGCACCCTCAGCGCCGCCGGCTCCCACCAGCGTATGTAGCTCATCAACAAATAAAACGACGTTCTTTGCTCTTGTAACCTCGTTGATGACCGCCTTGATTCGCTCTTCGAATTGCCCGCGATATTTTGTACCGGCAACCATCATCGCCAAATCAAGCACCACAATTCGTTTGTCCTTTAACAGTTCCGGCACTTGCTTATTGACTATCTGCTGGCTGAGTCCCTCTACGATGGCTGTTTTACCAACACCTGCTTCACCTAATAGCACAGGGTTGTTTTTCGTACGTCTGCATAGTATTTGCACTAATCGCTCAATTTCATTCTTTCTGCCGATTACCGGGTCAAGTTCATCATTGCTTGCTAATTCCGTAAGGTCTCTTCCGAAGCTGTCCAGTGCAGGTGTCTTGCTTTTTGGTTTTCGTCCTATAGCCGGCCCCATTTTCATACCGAGACCGGCCGGCCCGTCATCCACACCCGCCCCCAGCAGGTTTAAGACCTCCTGTCGCACCTCCTCAAGCTTCAGCCCAACACTCATAAGAACCTGAGCCGCTATACCTTCGGTTTCTCGCAGAATACCCAGCAGGATGTGTTCGGTACCAACGTAATTGTGGTTAAGCGACCTGGCCTCCTCGATAGCATACTCAATGACCTTCTTGGCTCGCGGCGTCTGCGGAAGCTTTCCCATGGTAACCATATCCGGCCCGCTCTTGACCTGTTTTTCCACCTCCAGGCGGAGCTTCTTTATATCCACATCCAGGTTCTTCAGGACCGTAGCCCCCACTCCGCTGCCCTCTTTAACCAGGCCCAGCAGGATATGCTCGGTTCCTATATATTCATGGTTAAATCGCTGTGCCTCCTGGTTGGCCAGCGCCATAACCTTGCGTGCACGGTCTGTAAAACGCTCAAACATCTTTTACCTCTTCATTAGCTGATAGCATTTGCTGTATACGCTATTGCAATAATCATTCGACTATATATTATATCATACTCACTCTATCTAACGGAAACTAAAATTCAACGCTCAAGGCTAAATGCTGTTGAATTCACAGTTTTTACGCGTTAAATTTTATATTGTTTGCTTCTATTGTTCTTGCCGCCTGCACTCGTATAATCTCCACGCTTGTCTGCGCAGGCAGACGTATTAGCACAAGCGGGGCCTACTTATAGTATCCCTTGAATAAGGTTGGTGTTCATTTATAGGACTACTTTTTCTCTTTAATCTGTTTTTTATCGACAAAAAACGCTATTGACTTTCCCGTTGACCACCTATTTTGCCTGCTTATTGCGGATTTTCCTGGGATTTCTAAAAGGGTCCACGAAAAACGGCATTTCTGCCGGTCTTAGAGACGGGTCTATGCCGGATTTTGTATCAGTTTCGAGACCGTTTGTCGGGTTTTGTTTGTTTTTGGGACCTCGAACCAGGAATTGGATTCATATTGTGTAAAACGTCGCAGAATGGGTACCTTTCAAGTAAATCGGTACTTGTGGCTGCGGAAACGAAGGCGCAGGTAAAATCTTCTGGACACAGGTGATAATTATGCTTATATAAGTCTCCGAATGCGCTACTGTATTTGTTTTTTATATCTCGGAAAGGAGGATAAATCTTGTTTGCAGTAAAAATAATTTTCTTGCTTGCCTTAATATGTTCGTCCCAGACATCCCAATCGCTGTGGGATTTAGCAAATGAAAATAAGGACCTTTTAAGAATTTCCACGCTGTTTACCGCCCAGAATGTCCGCGCTTACTTATCTACCGATGAAGGCATAAACGACGCAATTGCCTGGTGCAAAGAGACGGGAGTAACACACGTTTTTATAGAAACTTACAGAGGCCGATATACCGCTGAAAGAAAAGTCCTCCAGCACGCCAAATCCAGATTTGCCTCGGAAGGCTTTGATGTCTCCGGCTGTGTTACGACTACGAAAGTGGGAAAGATATCGACAAACTGGAAGGAGATTTCCTGTTACACGGACAAGGGCACACAAGACGAGCTTGCGAAAATCTTCGAATACACGGCTTCAATCTTCGATGAGATTATGATTGATGATTTTCTTTTCACCGATTGCGAGTGTGACCAGTGCCAAAAGGCCCGCGGCAACAGAACGTGGGCTGATTACCGCTGCGAGCTGATGACTAAAGTGAACCAGGACAGGATTCTAAAAGCGGCACGGGCGGTCAATCCGGGCGTAAAAATCATAATCAAATATCCTCAGTGGTATGATAATTTCCACAATCGCGGTTACGAGGTTGTACAGCAGACTGCCGATTTCGACAAAATCTGGGTCGGCACAGAAACGCGCGACTATGACAATCAGCGCTGGGGAAGGAAGGTCCAGTACGAAGCTTACTATATTATGCGCTGGCTCGGCGAAATAGGCGGCCTAAAAACGGGCGGCGGCTGGTTCGACCCTTATGGTACCTCAGAAAATACCTACGTTGAGCAGGCACGCCAGACCATTCTGGCTGATGCCAAGGAAATGCTGCTGTTTTGTTATGGCTCTCTGTTGCAAGAGACGGGGCCGGCAAACGTCAAACAATTACGCAAAGAGATTCCCGGCCTGTTCAAACTTGCAGAAATTGTGAGGAACAAAACCATCAAGGGAATTCTCGCCCCGAAGCCGCCGAATAGCGATGCGGACGGCGAAATGTATGTGTTCGATTTCGTGGGGATGCTGGGATTGCCGCTTGTCCCTACAGCCGAGATTCGTTCTGATGCAAAAGCCGCGTTTTTTGCAGTGCATGCCCTCAAAGACCCGGACTGCTCTGGTAAGCTCAACAAAATGCTCAGCGCCAAAAAGCCCGTACTAATCACAGATGGTCTCGCCAAAAAGTGGAAAGGCATTAATCTTGATGACAAGAATTTGACAGTTCTGAAAGTCAATGGTAATCCTCATAATCTGTTGAAACTTACAAGAGATGAGCTAAATTCCATTCGTAACAAACTGCTGGCCCCGTTTGGAATTCGATTTGATGCTCCTAACAAGGTGGCTTTGTACTTAATGGGCGACAATTGCCTGATTGTCGAAAATTTCAACGATGAGCCGGTCAATGTGTCTCTTGAACTCTCTAACGTTGTCAAGGCTCGCAAGACATTAGTTTTGCCCGTCGAGGGAGATTCAGAGCTTTCTTATGCCGGCAGAAAACTGGACTTGACGAAAATAACACCCCGTACCCTGGTAGCGGTCGAATATTTATCGAAGTCTCCCGTCAATCCGTAAACTTTGCACTCCTGAAACTGCCTGGCGGTATTTTCGCCGGCGATGGTGAGCATGGCTTTTGCCTCGCGAATCATTTACATCGATGTCGGAGTTGTAGACGGAGCTGACTCAACAGGAATTCGGTAAAAGTAGAAAGGAGTTGTACTATAAATATTAAATGTACAACGAAGGCTATGGGAGCTGTTTTACTCGTCGCCCTGATGCTTGTTAATGCCGCTCCGGCTGTTTCAGGCCAGGAGCCGGCAATATGCAGAAGGACAACACCGCCTTTCATCATCGGTGCTGACATTTCGTGGGTGCAGCAACAGGAAAACGAGGGTACTCGCTTCTGCGATCACAACTCCCACAAGGACATCATTGAAATACTAAAGGACCACGATTTTAACTGGATACGATTAAGGATCTTCAACAACCCAAAGGCCCCTAAGGGATATTCCAGCAAGGGCTATTGCGATTTGCAGCACACGTTGCAGATGGCAAAAAGAGTCAAAGCGGCGGGCATGGGATTTCTCCTGGACTTCCACTACAGTGACACATGGGCAGACCCGGGCCATCAATCCAAACCTGCGGCATGGACTAATTTGCACGATAACAATCTCAGGAAAGCCGTGTATGATTACACCAGGGAAGTGATTTTGGAGTTGAAGAAACGAAAGACTCTTCCCGACATAGTACAGATCGGTAACGAAATCAACAACGGTATACTCTGGCCGGATGGAAAGGTCTGGAAAACCGGCGACTGGGACACCTATTGCGAGTTGCTCAAGGCAGGAACCGCTGGAGTCCGGGATGTCGATGAGTCTGTGAAGATCATGCTGCACCTTGCTTGGGGCGGTCAGAATGCCAAATCAAGGGCTTTTCTTGATCGAGTCATCGCTCGAGGAGTCGAATTCGACATCCTCGGCCAATCGTACTATCCAAAATGGCACGGCACATTAGAAGACCTGAAAACGAACCTGACCGATCTGGCGGCCAGATACAAACAGGATATCATTTTGGTCGAGTACTCGGTTCCGAATGTCAGACAAATCAACGACATCGTACGGGGGCTTCCCAATGCCAAAGGACTTGGTACATTCATCTGGGAGCCAACTAAGTGGGGGCCGGGCGGCGGAGCAATGTTTGATAATCTTGGAAAAACTAAGATGGAAATCGATATCTACCCGGAAATGGCCAGGGACTACCACCGGCAGCATTAGTTGTCCAACATAGTCGATAAGCTGGATGAGTGTATATACAGAGTTGATTCCCACTTCAAGTAGATTCCTGCTCGGTCTGTACGAGTATTTCCCAAGACGGCCAGACTAACAGTATCAGGGAATCTTATGGTTCCGGGTGATAAAATAAAAAAGTGGCAAAACTCTCTTGAGTTTTGTATTTATCGCGTGCTGCCTGTCGTGAGAATAGAAAAGGAGCCAATAGAATTCGTCTTAGACGTCTTTTTCCTCAAGCAGTCTTCTGAGGTACTTATTTTCCCGCCGGGTCGCTTCTAAGTCGAAGAGCTGATATTTAATGCATATCCGCAGGTAATCCAGCGATTCCTGCAGATTATCAACACTTTTTTGAAGTCGCTTATGGTTATCCTGCGCCTGTTGGGAGAGAGATTCCAGTTTTTTATACTGGGGATTGGCCAGCTCTCCAAATTCTTTCACCAGCTCTTTAAGTTTGTCTTCTAATTTTGCCTCGTCCATCAATGGTGCTCTTCCTTAAAGCGAGGCTTTCCCTTTTCCATCACCCTAATCTGGATTGCTCCGAAGCCTCTGGGTTACAAATTGTTTCTGAATATGGTATTAGAGCAAAATTCGTACCTAAACGTCCTAAAAAAAGCTTTGTGCCCGGCTTTATTACTTACATCAAAAAAAAGCTAAACAGACCAACAATATGTATAAACCTTAACTTTTGTTTCTACTGTCCGA
>JAOUFU010000708.1 GCA_029858035.1 Phycisphaerae bacterium | reverse complement strand
GATTTTAAGAACTACCTGGTATCGGAGGACCACTGGGATAATCTTATCCGGGCGGTGGAAGCGTGTCGCGAGGTTGGATTAGTCGTATGGATATATGATGAAGAGGGGTATCCAAGCGGGGCGGCGGGGGGATTGGTTCTTAAGCGTAATCCTGCGTTCGAGGCGCTCTCGCTGACGCATGATAAGTCGCGTAAAGAGCCTTTTGCGCTTCGGCCTTCATACGAGCATACCCATGCCAGCAACAATTTCTATGCAGCCAGGCGGTATCCCAACCTGATTGACGGCAGGGCGGTCCAATGCTTTATTGAAACAACGCACGAGGCGTATTGGCTTCGGCTGAAAAAACATTTCGGCAAGACCATAAAGGCTTTGTTTACCGATGAGCCGTCTTTGATGGCGGTGAACATCGGGCCACTGCCTGAGAATGTAAGGAAAAACGTTCGGGTTGTTGATGGGCTGGATGAAAATGTTCAGCCGCTGCCGTCAGTACCCTGGGTATACGATCTGCCGGACCAGTATCGCAAGCGATACGGCCAGGATCTTTTGAAAGTGCGTAAAAGTCTTTTTGAAGGAAACGATAAACCAGACCGTGATGTCCGGCGGCGTTTTTGGTCGCTGGTCTCGGACCTTGTCTCTGAACGTTACTTCGGCCGGCTTCAGGATTGGGCACAGGCGCACGGCGTTGCTTCATCGGGCCATACGTTGTGGGAAGAAACACCGCTGCACCATGTTCCGCTGGAGGGTAACGCGTTGAAAGCATTGGGGCGTATGGATATCCCGGGCCTTGATTTGCTCAACTCAGACCCGGAAGCGGTCATCTACAGCGGCTGGTTGACAGCGGGCCTGCCGGCCTCGGCGGCGATTCTCAATGGGCGGCGAAAGGTGATGACGGAGGTCAGCGATTTCTCCCAGAGGATGGCGGGTAAGGATAACGCTTCGCCGGCAAATATGCAGGCGGTTGCGGCGTGGCAGGCGGCCCTGGGGGTGACGGAGTTTACGTTGTATTACAGTCGTGGAGAACGTTCGGCCGGTGAGTACCACTCTTATTGCGATTTTGTAGGTCGGCTTAATGCAGTGTTGCGTGAGGCCCGGCCGGTGCCGAAAGTGCTGCTGTATTATCCGATTTATGACCTTTGGGCCGAGTACATACCGGTTGCGGAGAAGTTGACGATACAGTCGCAGTCCAAACGGATGCAGCAGATACAGAAGTCGTTTCTCGAACTGGGACAGTGGATGGTGAGAAGACAAATTTCGTTTGCTTTGGTCGACCACGAATTGCTTGCACATGCAGACATACGCGATGCTGGTTTGTGGATTGGAGGGCAGGGGTTTAAGGCTCTGGTTCTGCCGGCGGGATTGGAATTACCGAAGCCGGTAACAGAAAAGCTGGAAAGTTTCGAATATACCGGCGGGCAGGTTTTTCGAGCAAAGGCGTCGCAGCCGGAAATCGATTTTGATACGCCGGCCGGTATATATGAGAATGGAGCGTTGAGTGTAAAATCCGACAGGATTGTTGTCGGACGATTCGTCCGGGATGAGAGGGACATTTTGCTTGTTGTAAATGTCGGTGAGAAGCCTTACATTGGAGCAGTTGCGTCAAAGAATGCGGCTGAGTGGTTGGTTGCGGAGCCGGCCAGCGGCCGGCTCGAACGAGCAAAAGTTGATGAAGCCGGGCAGATTTCTATATCGTTGCCGCCGCGCGGTGCGGTTTTGCTAATCGGTCCGCGGAAAACTATGAAAACATCGGGCCGATGACAGAAATTTGCTTACACTATCTATTTGGGTGTTTGACTTTTTAACTCGATGGCTGAACACACAACAGCGTATATTGGACTGGGAAGCAACCTGGGTGAGCGAGAGAAATCTATACAAAACGCCGTTAAAATGTTAGCTGAGGCTGAGAGTATCGAAGTTGTCCGGGTAAGTGAGATAATTGAAACCGCTCCGCTGGGGCAGGCTAATCAGCCAAAATACTTAAACGCCGTAGCTGAAACAACAACCACTCTAAGCGCAGAAGATTTTCACAAGAAACTGGCCGATGTTGAGGAATCGCTCGGCAGAAAAAAAAAGGAGAAATGGGCATCTCGAATTATAGATTTGGACCTTTTACTGTTTGGTGCCGACATTATAAATCATCCTGACTTGACTGTCCC
>JAOUFU010000167.1 GCA_029858035.1 Phycisphaerae bacterium | reverse complement strand
AAGACCGAGGCCTATCGTCAGGCCGTACGATATGCCTTAGGCAACCTCACTCAATACTATAGCGACTACAAATGGGAAGGTGGTGGTGCCGATGGCTACGCCGATTCCATCGAAGGCGCCATCAATCTCTACAACCGCGAGCCAGTACGCTCGGTCGAAGAATGGCTGGACTATTCAACGAAGCTGATGTGGAAAATTCAAAAACCGGATGGCATCGTCGAGGGATGGCATGGCGACGGCAACTTCGCAAGAACTACCATTATGTATTGCCTGTGGAAGACGAAAGGACTAACGATCAGACCATGGCGCGAGGATGTTATCTTCGGGGCGGTGCAGGATGGCGACACCCTCAAAATCACCATGCGGGCAGAGAAGGATTGGCAGGGCCGGCTTATCTTTGATACCCCGCGTCATAAAACCTTTATGAAGATGCCCATTGACTGGCCACGCATAAATCAGTTCCCCGAATGGTTCACCGTCGAAGCAGGCAAATCCTATGTCGGTCACGACCTGACGTCCAATTCCAGCCAAACACTTACAGGCAAACAATTGCATGAAGGTATAACCATACATTTGAAGGCCGGCATTGAACGCCGCATGCTTGTGAAATAACCTCAAGAAAGAGCATAATAGCAAAAGTTTTTTTATGCACTTGCTATAAACAGCATTTGAAACCAGGGGGTTTAATAATGACAAAATCAACTATTTGCAGTTCGGCAGGAACCTGCAATATCGAAAGAGCAGCTAACATTTACTCGGCTCTTCGGCGAACAAAGCCGAGGACAAAACAGGACCTTAAAAATTACGTCAAGGTCTTTCTGGGTATCGACGTCCCGGATAAAAGAATCTGCCCCGAGCATCACAGGCCGATGGATTATCTCTGGCACACCTTCGCTGCGGACTTTGCTGCCGAAGTAAAAGCAAACGCCGATGCGATTGTCTGGGCCAACCGTGCAGGCGGCAAGACTGAATTGGCCGCGGTCGCGACGCTTTTGGATTGTGTCTTTAAGCCGAGCTGCCGCGTCAGGATTCTTGGCGGCTCAGGTGAACAGTCCGGCAGAATGTATGAATACCTGACCGCCTTTCTATATAACGGCTTCGAAGAGTTTCTGCAAGGCCCTGCCCTCAAAACCAAATGCCGATTTGTCAATGGCTCATCCGTCGAGGTCCTGACGCAATCGGCGACCAGCGTTCGAGGCCAGCACATTCACAAACTTCGATGCGATGAGGTCGAGCTTTTCGATGACGATGTTTTTGCAGCCGCAAAGTTCACCACGCAGAGCACCGAAAATCTTGTGGCTGCTATGGAGCTAATCAGCACAATGCATCGGCCGTATGGTTTGATGCAAAAAGTTGTGTCCGATGCGGATTGCTTCGGCACGCCGGTTTTCAAATGGTGCATGTTGGAAGTGATTGAAAAGTGCACCGATAGGAGCTGCTCGCAGTGCCCCTTGATGGAAGACTGCCGGGGAAAAGCAAAAGCTGCTGACGGCTATCTGAAAATCGATGATTGTATAACGCAGATGCGCCGGGCCAGCAGGGCGGGTTGGGAGGCTGAGATGCTTTGCAAAAGGCCGTCACTGGAGAACGTAGTTTTTAGCGAGTTCGACCCATATAGGCACGCCCAGCCTCTCGATTATGACCCGAACCTGCCTCTCTACCGCGCCCTTGATTTTGGTTTTGTAAACCCCTTTGTATGTTTATGGATTCAGGTCGACGGTGCCGGCGTTGTGCGGGTCATAGATGAGTATGTTCGAAGCCGCGCGACGATTGACATCCACGTTGGCGAGATTAAGGGCCGCACGCCGGGCGGTGAAAGTAGGGTGGCTGCGACTTTTTGTGATCCCGCCGGTGCCGGCGTAAACGATGTTACCGGCACGAGTACCGTTCGGGAACTGAGGACGATGGGGATAAAAGCCCGATACCGCCGAAGCGGCATACTGGAGGGTATTGAGCTTATCCGGAGGGCCGTTCGTGCCGGCGATGGCAAGAGCCGGCTTATAATCTCACACAGGTGTCAGCGGCTGATAGAGGCGATGCGGTGCTATCATTATCCCGAGCCCGGCAGTGCTGCTGCCGGCGAGCTGCCGCTAAAAGACGGCGTCTATGACCACCCAATAGACGCTTTGCGATATTTCTTCGTCAACCACACACGACCCACAAAAACTACCACAAGACGATATTAAATTGTGCTAAATTTGTGAGGAAACCCGGGAAAATTTGAGTAATTTAAGAGGAATATTACTGAAAAATCGAAAAAATGAAAATTTTCTTCTGTTTTCCAGAAGAAAATCAACGCAAATTGCCGATTTTAATGTATAATATTCTGGGAGACGGAAAAAGGAGGTCAAAATGGATATCGGACGGAAATTAAAATTCGCAAGGGAAGCCATTGGTTATACTTTGAAAAAAGCTTCTCAAGAAAGCAAGATAGGTGAATCCTCCATCAGTGAATTCGAGAATTCAAAACGTGAGCCAAAGTTTTCACAACTTAGCAGGTTAGCGGAGGTTTACAGAAAAACAATAGACATCTTTTTATCTGATGAACCAATTATTGAAGATACAGTGCTTTGGCGTGATAAACCAGATTCGGCAGAAAGCAAGAAAACCGAAGCAGAGTTTAAGCAACTTTGTGAACAATATCGTAGGCTTGAAGTCTTGACTGATGAAGTAAAAGAGTGCAGTTTACCAAAGCCCGATATAAGTAAGCCCGAAGAATTTACTTTTAGACAAGCCGAACTATTTGCAAAGAAGGCCAAAAAGTGGTTTCACCTTGGCGACGTGCCAATAGCTTCACTTAAGCGGCTGCTTGAAGAGGTCTACTACATTAAGATATTCTATCTGGAATACTACGGCAGTTCTATCTCGACTGTATCAAACCGGTTTGGTCCTGCTATTTTACTAAACGTTAAGAGCAAGCAGTGGAGACGAAGCTATGATCTTGCTCACGAGCTTTTCCATATTCTTACATGGTCGATTTTCCGGGCTCAATCGGCTGAGCTAAGTGAGTCTGAGGAAAAGCTTGCGGATGCCTTCGCGAGTAAGTTTTTAATGCCTGAAGAATCGATTAAAGAAAGAGTTGAATCAAGCTTAAATGAACAAGATCAAATAAGCCTCGATCGCTTGGATGATATAGCGAGGGAGTTTGACGTGTCTTTGGAAGCGATATTATATCGAGTAGCGAGTATATACCGGTTCGAGAAGCCGGACACTGAAAGGTATGTGAATGCTGCGAAAGCATACCTCGAGCTTCCCAAGTCAAGACCATCACATAAACCAAACAAGCTGCCTGAGCGTTATTGTAGTCTGGCGATAAGAGCGCTTAATGAAGGGAAATTGTCTCTGATGCAGTTTGCAAAGTATATGGATATGAGTTACAGGCAGGCCGGCGAGTACTTGGCGGAAGATGAGGATTTCAAGGATGAGAAAATTTCAATTTCTATTGCTTGATGCCGGGCCGATTATAAAACTCTTTGAATTGGGTATCTGGGATGAATTTATCAATAGGTGCGACGTCACGATAGTTCGCACGGTAGCTGAAGATGAAGTCGTTTTTGCTGGCAAAGCTGAAGGCAAGGAGTATATTGATTTTGGCTTACAGCCTTGGGTGGAGAAAGGTTTGATTAAAATCGTTGATGTTGAACCGTGTGAAGTTAAGGCCTTTTATGAAAATTCTAATATACTGGACAAATATGATATTCATCCGGGAGAGATGGAAAGCCTCACTTTTCTGTATAGAATTTCCGGAGATTGGAAGTTTTGCAGTTCCGAAGGTCCTGCTTTCGCAGTTCTCGGTTTCCTCGGTAAAAGTAATCAAGGGATCTCGTTAGAAGAAATTTTGCAAGATATCGGCCGAAAACAGAGTAGATTGGAATGGAAATATGCTAAAAAGTTCCGCGAAAAATATACACGCATCGGTCAGATAGATTCTATTCAGGGCAAAGGCCTCCTTTAGCTTCCCCCGTTTGCAACCTTAAACCTGTGGTAATCTGCCAAGAAACACACCTGTTTCCTGGTTTATAATCGTATGGTTTTCTTTGACTTCTCGTGGCCGCTGTTATAAACTGGGTAAAGTTACAGCTTTTTAAGGCGGCCAAAAACGATGAATTACCAGTTTGACAAAGAGCATATATCTCAGCACGTGGTTAAATACGGCGTGGACGTCCGGCCGCCAATCGTCCTTAAACAGGATAAAACCAAGCTCCAGGACTATTGCAACGCCCTTATAGAGCAGTTTCCACAGGTTTTTGAGACCCTGGTGGCCGGCCCAAGGCAGTTGAGAATACAAAATACATTCCTGCTCTCCAGCAACAAACGGGCCGAGATGCCGACATTCATATTGACCGACAGAGGTCCCCTTTTTACTTTTCCGCAGCGCTTATACATCGATGGTATACAGGATTTGGATATTCCTCAGAAGGATAAAATATTTCGCAAAGCCCTGGATGAGCTCAGAGCCAAGTTTATAGACCGGGCGGTGCCGCGGGTAGGCGTGATTCATGAAATTATTTTTGACACCGGCCAGGTGGATTCGGTACAGATTTTAGCCAGCAGCTTTAAAAATGATGTTTGGAGGCAGAAGGCAAAAAATTTGCGTATCCTGCTTGAAACTCCGATAGAAGAAAAAAACATCAATGTGCAGATAAGACCGACTCAGTTAAGGCGTATCGTCGGAGGTGGCGCCAATGTTCCAGCTCAGGATATGGCGTTCGGCATAATTGTAAACGTGGATATTAATAACCAGAACATCAAGGGTGATTTGACGAGCAGTGAGGTGCGTGATATTGTCGCCTTTGCTAACGACTACGTCCCGGAAGAGCTGATTAAATTTTTGAATAATGAGTATTAGAGAAATTTCCGGAGCAGTCAACCGCCCTCATTACAGGCCGATAACAACCTAATCTAATTCTTCTGATTCCCCTTCATCAATTACAAACGCGCCGACAAAGCCACCACAAGGCGATTTTAAGAAACAAAGTCCTGCTTGGAATCTACAAAGAATCCCCCACTTTTTAGTATGGTTTTTAGCTGATTAGCGGTTTTAAGCGCAAAAAAAGACAGGGCTGGGAGCGGAGGGAGAGGAGAAAGCGAGATAATCCCAGCCCTGTAAAAATGCTAATTCAAGTATAATATAAAATTACTCCTAATGTCTATACTTTTCTTGTCAAAATTTGTTCATATCTGGCCAAAAAAACCCAGAAGGAAAACTCTCCGCAGCTATCTTTAAATATAGGTGCCAACCTTAAAACGATAATAGACCTTCGTTTATATTCCTCTGGAATTCTACTAAAACATTTTATATAAGGCAAGTATAATTTTGAAGAAAATTAAATTTTTTTTGGTCGGTTTATACTGAAAGAAACCATCGAAGAGGGGCTTATTCTCAAATAGGAGGAAATTAATGTGCCGGATTAGAAAACATAGGACAATTATTACACTGTTAATTATCTTCAGCGGTTGTTCCGGGATGCAGGTCTCGGGCAGCGCCTTTCCGGACAAGCCTGTTCTGAGGCCGCAAATCAAAGGTCCGTGGTGGCAGGTTGCAGGCAATCCCGACCTTGAAGAGTTCACAAGCCCCGGACAGCAGCCGGTCGATTTCGCCCTCTGGCAGGCTAAAGACGGCACCTGGCAGCTTCTCTCATGCATCAGGAATACCAAATGCGGCGGGAATACCAGGCTTTTTTACCGATGGCAAGCAAAAAATCTCACGGACATAAATTGGAAGCCAATGGGCATTGCTATGCAGGCCGACGTTACGCTTGGCGAGCAAAAAGGAGGATTGCAGGCCCCGCATGTCATAAAGGTCGGTAACGTCTATTATATGTTCTATGGCGACTGGATTCGTATCTGCCTTGCAAAAAGCGATGACGGCAAAATCTTCACTCGCGTGTTGAATGAAAACAGACAGCCCGACCTGTTCTCAGGGCCTTACAATAACTCGCGTGATGCGATGGTCCTGGTTGTAGACGAGAAATACTACTGTTATTACACAGGCCACCTGACCGACAAAAATGTTGGCGCCGACTTTTGCCGAACATCACAGGATTTGCGCAATTGGAGTGAGCCGGCTATAGTGGCCTCTGGCGGACGGGCCGGAGGCACGAAATATTCAGCCGAGTGTCCTCACGTGGTCTACATGCCGGGCTACAAACGCAAAGAAGGGCGTTTGGAAGCTCCGCAAGGTAAGGGGCTGTTTTACCTGTTTCGCACGCAGAGGTATGGTAAAAATAATGTAAGCTCCATTTATGCCTCACCTGACCCGCTGAATTTCGGTATTAATGATGACCGGTTTTTCATTGGCACGTTAGACGTAGCAGCACCTGAGGTCCTAAAGCACAAGGGGCAGTACTACATCGCAGCTCTGTTACCGAGCCTGAAAGGCATAAGGCTCGCAAAGTTAAAATGGGTTCCTGTGGAAGCAGAAGACGGAACTTCTCGTATATTAAAATGATGATGAGAGCGGCCTTGTTCTGTAGTATCGGGAATGTTCGATTTTCACCCTAATAAGCCCCGGGACCGGAAGGGGCAAAGAAGCATGGAAAAACCCGCCCATCGTATTTAAGTCCACCATTTCTTCAACCGATGAAAAAATGGCTGAGGCCAAGAGGGAGAAGGAGGGAGAGAGAAAAGAAATGACCTCAGCCTGTTATATCTGTATTTGTTGTGCCTTTGGCTTATAAAAGTTCAGTCCGCTCCTTTATTCTTTGCCTTATTGAAGCTTTCTCAGAAATAACGTCGTATTAAATTAAAAATAAAGTGGGCTGAGGTCAGGAGGTGATGAAAAAGAGGAGCTTAAAACCTCAGCCCGTTGCTTAGCATAAATTCTCTCGCGTTTAGAGAAAAAAACAACCTGCAAATTCACCCTCCTGAAGAGGTGAACTTCCTAAAAAAAGCAGTCTAACGAAAACCTCGCAGATTGCAATAAAAAAAACGGTATTGTGAAAATTTTTCTGGCTTAGACGAGCTCAAAAATCCCCGGATACACCATATTTTAGCAATAATCATTTGTCCAAACACAGCCGATCTGCCCTTTTTTCTATGGCGGGGTTTTACAATATTTGCGGTTTCTTCGGATTTTGTTTTAATTTTTGGCCGGAACCAGCCATAATTGAGTACGTACATTCATGTAGATGGATGTTTATATTAGCAGAGGTGTTAATAGTATTAGAATACTTGAGCTTTGGCCGAACTGATAAATATAAACGGTTCAAAGAAAGGGCAAAAAATGAAGAAAAAAGTATTTACGATACTTTTAGTTCTGGCTCTATCACTTGTGGTACTGGCCGGCTGTAAGAGCAGAGAACCTGCGGAGGAGCCTTCAAAAGAGCCTGCAAAGGAGCCTTCAAAAGAGCTTGCAAAGGAGATCGGGCCCGAAGTCGCCAGGAAAGCGCCGGATTTTACATTAAATAGCTTCGACGGAAAAACTATAAGCCTTTCCGATTACAAGGGCAAAATTGTCGTGCTGGAGTGGTTCAATTACGAGTGTCCATTTGTCCTGCGACACTACGGCAACAAGCCCATGATGATCGCCCTTGCAAACAAGTACAAGGACAAGAATGTCGTCTGGCTCACGATAAACAGTACAAGCCATGCTGCACCGGAAGCAAATATAGAGTTTGCAGAAGAGCGTAAGCTTCCCTATCCGATACTTGATGACAGGTCGGGTACGGTGGCCCGGGCCTACGGCGCAAGGACGACGCCGCATATGTATGTCATAGACACTAAGGGCAGTATCGCCTACCAGGGTGCAATTGATAATGACGAAAGGGGCAGAAAGAGACAAGGTGTGATTAACTATGTTGATAAGGCCTTGGCGGAGCTGACCGGCGGAAAACTGGTAAGCACCACAGACACCATGCCGTATGGCTCTACTGTAAAGTACGCTCAATAAAGCCGCGGTCGACAATTTTATTGGGTCTTTGACAACAAGGATAAGTTCTATTGTTGGCGTCTGAAAGTAGTGACGCCGAAAATATCTACACAGCAGCCTGATTTCCTGGTTGGCTAACTTCGCTCGTCACACACAAAACGAATACTTTAATGAAAGGAAGTTGACATGCTTTCCTGTAAAAGTAGAAGATTTTTAGGCGTGTTTACTGTTGTTGTGACAACGTTCACTTTGTGCTCATCGGCTTATGCCGAATTCCCTAAGTTTGAATATCATCTTATCGACAGAATCGGCGGACAGATGGGACAAACCTCCCTGGTAGACGTTGACAAAGACGGCGACTTGGACTGGATAGCAGGATGCAATGGCGGTGATATCTGGTGGTTCGAGTACAAAGACCCGGACAATTGGGTCAGGCACCTGCTTGGCCAGAAAGTCCCTACAGAGGTCGGTGGAACAGCTTTTGATGTGGATGGCGACGGCTGGATCGACCAGGTCTCCGGCGCCTGGTACAAAAACACGGGCAAACCGCGGGAACAGGAGTTTATAAAATACCCCAACGCAGTTATAGAAAGGTCCCACGATATTGTCTCTGTGGACATCGACGGTGATGGAAAGCTCGATATTCTGGCTATGAGCGACAGGAGCGGCCTGTTCTGGTATAAAATCCCGGCCGACCCGACCAAAGCCTGGGCCGAACATAAAATAGGCGAGCCGGTACACGGAGCAATCGACCCGAAAGGGGCAGCCGACATCGATGGTGACGGTGACATCGATGTGGTTCGCACAAATATCTGGTTCGAGAATCTCGATGGAAAAGGGACCAAATGGGCCCGGCACGAAAACATCGACTTTGGCCAGCCGAAGGCCAAATTTCCTCTAATGACAAAAACCTGGATCGCTGACATCGATAAAGATGGGGACAATGATGTCGTTCAGGCCGAGGGTGATTGTATCAGCGGCCGCGTCGCCTGGCATGAGAATGCCGATGGTAAGGGCCGAGAATGGATAAGGCACTTGATTG
>JAOUFU010000707.1 GCA_029858035.1 Phycisphaerae bacterium | reverse complement strand
AATAAGAAGTAACAAGTTTGTAGTTAATAGTACAATAATCAATAGGCGTAAAGCAGACCTGTTATCGGCGGTTTTGTGGGAAACACCCGGCTTTTACAGAATTAGACTGTGGTGCAAAAATGATTCAATGCAAAGATTGCGAATTGTGCGAGATTGAGCCCGACGGCCGAAGAACCTTCAAATGCGACCCCTTTACTAACATAAAGGAGCCCGAGTGCATAGCAAAATGGCAGCTAATACGTCTTGACATGCTGGTAGCAACCTATCAGCAGATGACACAGTGGTATGGGAAATTAGCTCCCATGCAGGACAAGTTATTCAAGTACATGAAGCGGGAAATCGAGGATATCGACGAATCTGAGAGTTGGAAGGTCGACGACGAGCTTGAGGGCGACGAGGAAGAAGAAAACCTCTAAAAAGCTGGATAAAATAGGACCTGCTGACCAAAAAAACATCATATTTTTTTCATTTATGCAATAAATCAATTGTAAATACCGTCTTTCTTTATAGTAAAAAGCGCGTAAAATATGGCTAAAAGTGACGACTTGGCCCGGATAATAGACGGCTGTAAGGCCGGTTTAACCGATGATTTTGCGCAATTAGTTGATATTTATGCCAGCCGGATATATGGTTATTTCTACCGGCTGACGGGCAACAGCGAGCTCAGTGACGAGCTGCTAAGTGAGCTATTTTTCAAGCTGGTAGGGAAAATCGCCTCTTACAAGGGCGGCTCCTTTGATAGCTGGCTGTTTAAAATTGCGACCAATATTTTCAATGATTATTTAAGGAGTAAGCAGAGACGGAAAAAATTGCATGAGGCCAGAAAAGAGCAGCTTCAAGCCGAAATAACAGGGCCGAAGCGGTCAGAGAGCGAGAGGATTGATAAGTTGCAAATACAGCTTGGCAAGCTGAATGATGACACAAGGGAATTGATAATGCTGCGTTTTTATTCGCAGTTGAGTTTGAAGGAGATGGCAGTAATTCGGCGTGAGCCGATAGGAACAACATTGTCGAAGCTGCATCGGGGGCTAAAAAGACTGAGAGAGTTAATGGGGTAACGGTGTTATGAATGACCGAAACAGCGAAAATTTAAAGGATTTGTTCGAAAAATTCGTCGGCACCGAAGAGGCACAAAGCTGCGTTGAGGATTTTGTTGAGGCTGATCGAATTCTTCAACAATACCCTGCGCCTGAGCCGGAAACTGAGCTGATAGCGGCTATAAAGAGTGGCGTTGCAGAAACTTTACGGCTCAGGAAGGAGCACACTTTCAGGCGGTTGGCCTACAGGCTGGCGCCGGTGGCGGCGGTGTTTATTGTTATCGCGGCCGTGGGTGTACGCATGCTCAATGAACATAGTGGGCCGGTGGAACTGGTGAACGGTTTTCGAGGGCCTATGATATCGTCGAGGGTCTGGGAAAGTGAGAACGTTGCCGCCGATGATAGAAATCTGGTGGTTTTAACCACTGAGCTTGATGAGCTTGAGTTTGAGTTTGCGACTTTGGAATCGGAGGAAAATGGCAGTAACAGCGGTTCTGCTATTACCGAATTAGAGATAGATTTTGCAGAAATCAATACCAATATTTGGGAAGGGTAAAAAGGAATGAAGGCAAGGAACGGATTATTTTTGATTTTAATGCTGGCGGCGATGATAACGGTGTCCGCCCTGCCCTGCCGGGCTCAGGGGACGAGCGAAGCGAAAAAAGAAGAAGAGAAGAAAGAAGATATCTGGACGGAGGAGGGGCCACCCGGGCCGGGTAGAGGGGGGCCGAGAAGAGGGCCAAGGTTCGATCTGACGGACGAGGAAATCGTGCGGATTTTGAAAAGCCTTAAGGAGAGTAACCCGGAGAAGGCAAAAGAACTGGAAAAGATGCGTAATGAAGATCCGAATAATTTCCAGGAACAACTTAGAGAATATGGCGGAGAGGAGTTCGGAAAAATTATAAGGGAACGCATCGAGAGATGGAGAGAGCAAAGGCGTGAAGAGTTTCTTAAATGGCTGGACGAGAATTTCCACAGGCAGGCGGAAGAGCTGAAGAGGCTTCAGGACCCGGACCTGTACTGGAAGAAATATGAGATTATCCGGCAAAAATTCTGGCGGATTTTTGAGGAGGAGCGGAGAAATCCTGAACTTGCTGAGGTCCTTAAAGAAAAGATAAGACTCGAGTAC
>JAOUFU010000705.1 GCA_029858035.1 Phycisphaerae bacterium | reverse complement strand
ACATTGCGAAACCTTTTGTCGAATTCTTTGTGTTCTCGTACTCCAGGAGTATCATCTTCTTCACTTCATTCAGCCCCAGATAGTCAACTATTGTGATCAGTTGGAAGAAACACTTCTCTATTTGCCACGCGGCATCGCTCCACTCATCTCCATAAATGACCTCCTCATTCCAGCTACTGTCCGCGCTGCTGATTGAAGCACGCAAAGCAGATAGCGCCTGTTCGACATTAAGTGGTTGATTCATTTATGTCCACCGCACAGTTCTTCTTAAGAAAAAGAATATCTTCATCGACAGTTTTCCTCTATGAATACCTCAGATTTTCGCCTGTTTTTCAATCATACCACAACCCTGCTACGAAGGCACGGTCAAGGGTATTCCGGAGGCATAAGACCTGATTTGTGGCAGGCCTGATTGGTATGGTGTCCCTGGGATTTGGCTTACCTCTCTCAATCTTGAATTCCGAGATAATCGAGTTCGCAATCACTCGCCATTTTATCTAGTGTCGCTTTGACGACATTCATAATAAGGCTGTCTTTGGAATAATCGGCTGGTACGACAAAATTTACCCTCCCGTCTTCGACCAGTTTTGCTGCTTTTTCCTTTGCCCCTTTGGTTCTCGGTTTATATACGGCAATTGAATGTCCGCCCAGGCTCTTAACCAGACTGAAGCAGGGAATATCCGTGTTACCATCGCCGATAAATGTCATTCGTTTGAAAGGAATAGGCCGGTCTTCCATTTTTACGAATTCATTGATTCTCTTCTCATCAAAGATATCCAGAGCGCCCTTGTTAATGCGAAACAGATATTGAGTCTTTGTGGTGAAGTTAATAGCCAGCGCCGGCCACTCGGCAACCTCATTCTGGTCATATTTGAAAGACGAGGCGTAAATCCTTCTGAACCTGCCGGCGATGCTGGTGCCTTCAATCATCTCTCGGAGACCGGACGAGATTATATAGTGCTCAATTTTGAGACCTAATTTTTTGCCGTAATTGTTGATTTGGTCAAACCAGGTGTCAACCCCCTTGTAAAGCTTGATCGATTTTCCATGGTTTTTAAAGTCTTGCCGACGTACCGGCACCTTTGCTTCGTCCGCTTTTTCCAGCATCAGGTTCATATATGTCAAGACGCTGTCCGCCTCATGCTTTTTAGACAATTGTTCCGCTAACTTCCAGAACTCTCGCGGTCTCATCCCTATATTGGGGAGGAAACTGTGTTCCTGCATATTCCCCGGAGAAAGAGTACCGTCAAAATCGTATGCGATAGCGACTACAGCAAGCTTACGCATGCTCTCTCCTTTTCAGTTACCTACTTCTTAGACGTTCCCTCCACCACCGCAATCTCCTCAGGGGTTAATCCGTAAAGCTCATAGACCATCTGGTCAATCTGGCGCTCCAGTCCCTTAACACTGGCTTGCTTCTCCTTATTTTCATAATAATCGCCAGATGTGGTGATAGTAAGAATGTTATCCACAAGGCTAATGAACGGTTTCTTCTGTTCGTCATTCAGTAGAGGCAAGGGCAAATTATTTATCATTTCCTTAGTGAAGTTTGTGCCCAGATTGTAACTTGAAGCTGGATATCGCTCTCGTAGATAAAAGAATGTCAGTCGACTATTTATAATGCTTAACACGAACTTCAGCTTCCTAATGTCAGTCCCAGCAACAATTAAAGTAGACTTTCCTGGAATTATGCTACCATCTGAATCTAAACAAGCATCCAGTAAATTTAAGCCCTTGATTATGATTTTAGGTTGAATTGATTTTTGCCCATAAGATTTCCTAAACAAACTGAGAAACTTCCCCTTATCCACAATAGGACAACTATACTTATGTCCCAAATAAGTCATTTCGTGCTTACCCCACCTTGGATAGTATTTACTAATAGTTCCAGTATTAACTATTTTTAATTGACAGGTTCGGTCAAAAGCCGCTGATAAGTCCTGAATAAGCGGTCCTAATTTGTAGGCATCGGACGTAGCGCACGCATTCTCACAACCAGCCAAGTCTGACAATTCCTTCGGCATATTGTCAATCTTGAGTAGAATTGGGAGGTGGTCTGAAAATAGGTAGTCGAAAGCAAAGGGTGGTTTTAACGAAGATTTGTCTATCTGCCTCTTAAAAACGAATCTGTCGTGTCCAGAATCAATAATTTTTAGTTGATTGTGTTT
>JAOUFU010000706.1 GCA_029858035.1 Phycisphaerae bacterium | reverse complement strand
GGGGTAAAGTACTGGTAGTCGTCCAACCTGGCAGTGCCCACTAATGTTGCGCCGGCTTCGAAGTAAAGTGTTACATTGTCCTTGAGGTGAACGGTACCGGACAAGTATCTTCCCGGTCCAAAGCGGACCTGTCCTCCGCCGGCGTCCGCACAGGCCTTTACGGCCTTGTTAAGGGACGCGGTGTCGAGCTTTTTACCGTCGCCCGCAGCGCCGAAGCTGCGTACATCGAAGACACCTTTATCTGCCAGGCATGAGCCGCTGAGGTTTGTCAGTGCGGCGCAGGCGACGACTGCGATGGGAACCACCCTCGATTGTTGACATTCTTTCATATAACCGCTCCTTTTATCCGGATGGGAGCCTTTTGTTTGACTAAATATTATTATAGCTGACAGGCCCTTGAAAATCAAGGAAAAACGCCGGACAGCATCGATAAACGCCGCCCGGAATTTCGTTAGATGAATTGACGTTTAACGTCTTGCCCGCAGGTATCCATACCTGTAGTCCCGTCAATTTCTCGATTTTTGCGTAGTTTACTGTGCCTTTTAACTTCGCGCCCCACTCAAAAGAATCTCGACAGGTGCGAAGTCGATAAGCGCGCTATCTATGACGTATCCCACGTGGGTGATGGATTTTAGCGGTTGCTGGATTCCGGCTTCGATTGTCACTCCATCAACAGTGTAAACAATCTTCTGATTTTTTAGGTCTACCCTCACAACTATTTCCAGTCCTTTATCATCGGGAACGTTGATCTCAACGCTTTTGGCTTTACCTTTGAGCAGCGGTCCCTGGATAATAGATGCATTCTTCGCTCTGAGTTTTGCGCCACACTTGATCAGCGCGGCGTCATTAGCTTTGTCGCCGAAGGCCAGGAATCCATTGCTCAGCAAACCATCGCTTCCCTGGACGGCCTTTATACTGGTCCTGAAAGTGGCCGAGCCGGTAATAGGTCGCTCCAGTTTCTTCACTGCTACTCCCACCTGTTTTTTGCCTGTGGCGCGCAGGCGATAGCCGAGCTTTGAAGCCACAACCAGGCACCGCGTGACTTTGGCGAAATCACCTTCTTTTCGTACCACAGGGGGCAAAAGATAATTGGGGTCTTCCGGTTTGTTCCATTCTATTCGGATAGGCTTGTCGTCGGCCTTCTTCAGAGCAGTACCTTTTGTTCCGGTAAGGCGGATCAAGCGCCCATCCACAGTGGTCATGTAGAGGCTGTCCCCGGCCGCGGCCATCCCATCGAAGACCGGTATCGTGTCCAGGGCATATCGCGTGAGCAGTTTGCCATCTGTCTTTGTGAGGGCCCAGAGATATCCGCCGTGCCGGCCCTCAATCGCTTCGGCCTGGCGTTTGAGCTCCGCCTGAACCTGGGGATCATCTGGATGATAAAAGGCACGCCGTTCATCGAGAAGGTCGGGCGGGCCGGCGATAAAGAGTGTATTTGCAGCCACGGTCATTGCGCGGGCAATCAGCGCGGGTTGATCCAGTGTCCAATGTAGCTTGGCGGCAGTCAGATGTCCTGGCGGGAAAAAGTGGCGCAACCGCCAGTCGGAAGAATTTGCGTTCCTCTGTCTTGACCGAGTGTTAATAGCTTGCTCGGCCTTTCCCAGTTGATCAATGGATTGTCGCGTCACCACCTTGTCGGCGGCAAAAAGCTGATACTCCAGCACGGACGAGTTGACCATGAACTCCGGCTTGCGCCCGTAGCCGTAAACGCCCCCATCGTCGACGCAAAGAATACGGCCGGAGGGCACGATACGCCCGGCCTGGTACCACCCTCCATACCCGCCGGTGACGCGACGACCATAGGTCCAGTACGAACGGAAGAAATAGGTGTCGTCGAGAAAACCGTTCTGGCAAAAGATATGAAAGTCTTCCGGGTCCTGTTCCGTCACGCTCTGAAGACCGATTTCGAGTCGCTTGCCATCAAAAGTGATTTTCTGTGAGCGCATCCAGATGTGCTTGCCGTCACAGGACAGGATGTCGGAGTGGGCTACGGGCATGTTGTTGCCCTGGGTCTTCTTCAGGTAAGTTAGTTGCATATCCTGCCCGGTCTCGGGGTCTTTGTCATCCATAACTGTCTCGCCCAGAAGTTTGCCTGTGACCGGATTGAGGCGGATAAAACGTATTCCGCCGTCGACGTACATGTTTCGACCGGCCGTGCAGTAAAGCAC
>JAOUFU010000704.1 GCA_029858035.1 Phycisphaerae bacterium | reverse complement strand
TAAAGGCAGGCTCCATTATCGTCCGGCAGTGCGGAACAAAATTCTTCGCCGGCCACAATGTCGGTATGGGAAGGGACTATACGTTATTCGCCACATCAGATGGGAAAATCCGTTTCCAGGGCCGAAAAGTCCACATCGACTGATTGACAGTAGAAAATACCGTATATAAAAAGGATGGTTTCACACCATCCTTTTTTTTATATAACAAATGGGATACGATATACGAACATTATGTTTATAGACAAGGCACAAATCTGGGTCAAGGCAGGCGACGGCGGCAATGGTTGTCTGAGCTTCCGCCGCGAAAAGTACATCCCAAAGGGCGGCCCCGACGGCGGCGACGGCGGTCGGGGGGGAAACGTCTATTTTCAGGCGGCTGAAAACCTCGACACCTTGTTGGATTTTGCCGGCAAACATCACTGGCGCGCTCAAAATGGTCAGCCCGGCTCAGGCGCAAATAAACACGGAGCAAATGGCCAGGACCTCGTAATCTCCGTCCCGCCGGGAACGCTCATCTACGATGCCGATTTCGAACTTCTTCTCAAAGACCTCAACGAGGTCGGATTGAAAGTCTGCATCTGCAGAGGCGGAAAGGGCGGAAGGGGCAATAAGGCCTTCGCAACCTCAACCAATCAGGCCCCAAGGTACACAGAGCCCGGCAAAAAGGGCCAGGAAAGAAATATAAGACTGGAATTAAAGCTCATCGCCGATGTCGGGCTCGTCGGTATGCCAAACGCCGGTAAGAGCACATTAATCTCCCGCTGTTCTGCCGCAAGACCAAAAATCGCCGATTATCCGTTCACCACAATCGAGCCTGTGCTCGGTATCGTCGAGCTAAGCGACTACCGGCGATTCGTTATGGCCGACATCCCAGGCTTAATCAAAGGCGCCCATAATGGAGTAGGCCTCGGATTCGAATTCCTCAGACATATAGAAAGAACTACAATTATCGTCCACATTCTTGATATAATGCCGACAGTTGGCTCCGGCCCAGTGGAAAATTACAAAGCCATACGCAGCGAATTGAAGCAGTACAGCGAGGCCCTTGCTCAAAAACCTGAAGTTATCGTGGCCAACAAGATTGACCTCGACCCGGATAGAAAAATCGTTAAGGATTTGACAGAAAAGCTAAACAAAGAGGTTTACCCAATCTCAGCGGTTACAGGCGCTGGAATTAAAGAGTTGAGCGAATTACTTTGGAAAAAAGTTAAAGAGCTTAAGAGTTAATCATCCCCTCAGGAACACAAAAAAGCCGAGCCAAAGTAAGCCCGGCCTGATGGGTGGTAGCGTTGTACCTGCTATTATTCATTTGTCAATTGCTCAAGCGCCCAATTGATGGACTTTGTGAGCTCCGTTTCTGACACATCTTGGAACTGCTTGACTCGGAAGAAAAACTCCTCGTCAGGAACGTACAGGTATACGTGTCTTATAGGGTCGAAGACTTCTGCTTGCGAGTAAACTCGGGAAATAATTTCCTCTAAAGGCACTCGCCTGTCCGGTAACGGTAGGGTCGCCATGGGCTTGAACTCCCTGTTCTCAGGCTTGCCCTGCCTTACTCGTTGCTTTGCGAGCTTATCCTCCGTGAACACACGTATGCCAAGGTCAAGTGTTTGACTTTCCTTTGGCCGGTTTTCTCTCGGAACTAATATCCACGATTTGGCCTCGATGCCATTATGTCGCATCCACGAAAGCCGGCATTTCTTATAAGGAAAACAAATCTTTCCGTCTGATATTGAGAAAACCTCCATTTGTCCGTAAGTCTTGTGTCCATCGTCTAATTTAAGTGTACCAAATCGCTCTGTTGTTTCTTCTGTGGGTCGAAGTGTACATGAAAGATATATCAGCCCTTTTTCGCTTCGTTGCACCTCATGAACTGCGAATATCAGTCCCATTGTTTCTCTCGTAAAGATTGCTTTGTCCAGGCCGAATTGTTCGCTCATTATCTCGTCCGCATCAATGATTCTTACGTTGGGGCCGAAATTCCTCGAAAAGCGGCTTTCGGAAATCGGCATATTATATTGGATGGTTCCCATTTTAGACGGTTTCCATTGCCCGTTTTCGGCACGGCGACGTGACTCCCACAATCGAAGGAACTTTTTCCCCTTGGCATCTTCAACCCATTCGCGTACTTCCTCTGTGTTTTCGGGATTTGTATAGTAATACATCAGG
>JAOUFU010000703.1 GCA_029858035.1 Phycisphaerae bacterium | reverse complement strand
AGACAAAGATTTCAGATGGAATTACGAAAACCAACCGCCCGAGCTATGGGATTTTTTTCAGGCAAAAACAAAACAAAATACACACATCAGAATTCATCCCTTGCTTGACTGGACAGAACTGGATGTCTGGCAATATATCAAAAGAGAAAATATTCCTACCATAGGGCTTTACTTTTCAAAACATGGCAAAAGATACAGGAGTATTGGATGTGCTCCGTGTTGTGAGCCTATAGAATCCGATGCCCGCAAAATCGACGAGATTATACACGAACTCGAAAACACTAAGATAGCGGAGCGCCAGGGCAGAGCCCAGGATAAGGAAACTGCTCACGCTATGCAGCAATTAAGAGCCCTGGGATACATGTGAAGATGGTGAACATACCCAAGGAAAATCTAAGAATAGTAGTCGCAGGCCACATAGACCATGGTAAAAGTACTCTAATCGGGCGACTTCTTTACGAAAGTAACTGCCTGCCCCAAAACGTCATAGAGAAGACCAAAAAATCTGAAGCACTTGGATGCAAAGAAAGATTTGCACGCGTCACAGATCAACTGGCGGAAGAACAGGCAGGAGGTATCACGATAGATACCAGTGAAGTCAGATTAAAGACCACCAGAAGAAACTATACGCTCATCGATACGCCTGGTCACAAGGAATTTCTGAAAAACATGGTCACAGGAACAACAAGAGCAGATGCGGCAATACTGGTTATTGATGCCTCTGAAGGACTGCTCGGCCAGAGCTATCAACATGCATACTTGATCGCCATGCTCGGAATAAGACAGATCCTTGTTGTCGTAAACAAAATGGATCTAAAGCTCTACAATAGACTTAGGTTCCAGGAACTATCTGAAGAAATAACTGACTTTCTTAGAAAACTTAACATAGAAATTGCTGCCATTGTTCCAGTTTCGGCACAACACGGCGAAAATATAACAGAAAAAAGCAAAGAAATGCCGTGGAATACGTCACTTACATTAAGGAAATCATTAAATTATTTCTCCAGTCAAAAAAACCTGACCCGCCTGCCACTGCGGCTTTTGGTTCAATGTCCTTATATCACCGACAGCAAAATTACTATTTTAGGCAAAGTTGCTTCCGGCAAATTGTTCGAAAACCATCAACTTGCTTTTGGTCCAGGCCGCCACACTACAAAGGTACTTTCAATAAAAGTATCAAATCAAAAAAGGGTAGCTGCTGAGTCCGGCCAGTCAGTTGCGCTTGCCCTGGAAGATGCCACTAATGTTGAAAGAGGACAGGTGGGTTTTGACATCCACCATCCGCCATTGACGACAGATTATCTAATCGCGGACCTCTTTTGGATAGGTGCCGAACCATTAAGGCCGGGCGGCAAAATTGAAATTTTATGCGGGACCTTACAGTGTTCGGCACAGATAGAGAAAATCTCAAAAATAATCGATCCTGCCAGCCTAAAGGTCATCTGCACCAATGCTAAACAGCTTACTGATTCGCAAGTTGGGAATGTCGAAATTAAACTCGATTCTCCCATCTGCGTTGATCCATTTGAGAAGATTCCGGAGTTGGGGAGGTTCGCTATAGTCCAAAACGGCAGGATAATGGGAGGCGGTATTATCAAATAATAACTCCTTCACATATTATATAGTAGAAGGTCAGGTTTATTAGCAAAGTAATTTTTTGGCTATTAAGCATAAAAACTGCATAAATAATAAGGGGTGTTAGAAATGTTGGTACTTAGCAGGCACAAGGATGAATCGATTGTGATTGGCGATGATATCGAGATTAACGTCGTTGAAGTAAGAGGCGGTAAAGTACGTCTTGGTATAACGGCGCCGAAGGAAACGCCGGTCCATCGCAGGGAAATCTACGATGCGATTCAACGTGAAAAGAGCGAAAAACTGGCCCATGTAAATTAGGAATAAACATTTACTTAACATTTTTCTGAACATCGACCAAATTTCGCGAAGTATATATTGAACGCCCAGTCTATTAGGGTAGTATCCAAGCCGGGTTTTAATTGTCGAATTCAGCATGATTTGGCTCTGATCCACCACCACGTTGATGGCGGGCAAGAATTGGGTTTGTTTGGGTTCGTTTTGGGTTTGTTTTGGCATTTTATTGGCTTTAATTGGCTTTGAATTGGCTTTGATTGGCTTTAATTGGCTTTGAATTGGCTTTGTTTTCCTAATTGACCAAGT
>JAOUFU010000166.1 GCA_029858035.1 Phycisphaerae bacterium | reverse complement strand
TATTGCGGCGATGATTGCTACGAGTCGAACGGTGTCCGCTCAGCCGACAGCAGGCATTGCACTTGAGCTCGACATCATCGCGGCGGTTGTGATAGGTGGTGCGAGCCTGGCCGGCGGCCGAGGGACTATAACAGGCACAATTATCGGGACATTGCTGATAAGTGTCCTGCGGAACGGCTGCACTCTGCTGGGAATATCAACACATATCCAACTGATTGTTATTGGCATGATTATCATTCTCGCTGTTGCGGTTGACCAGTTGGCCCAGACAAAGACAAGAGAGCTGCAGGCGTAAAGTCGTATCTCCTCTTGAATGATGCTGTTTGTATATATCATATAGCAGATTTATTGTTTTCAAATAATCCTGCCGTTTTCGAGAAAAAATCTCATTTTTTTGTCAACACCCCGGCATCCTCAGGCATTATACTAATAGATGAACGAAAGCTGACTCCGAATAGGTACAAACTGTGAATGAGAAAAGCGCGGATTTTGAGGCGGTCCTCGGGACTCCTGACGGAGAAGCGGACCATGCAGCCGGCGAACGGTCATCAGATGCAGATTTTGTGGATATATTTTCAGCCGAAATGGGGCGCCTCAAGCGGATTATCGCTGGTATGGGCTTAGGTGCTTCGGATGCCGAGGATGTCCTGCAGGATGTAGTAATTCAGGCGTTAAGGCGAGCTGGGAAGTGCCAAACTAAAGAGGATGGCATTCGGTGGTTGATAAAAGTGACGGTCAACAGATGCCTTATGGAACATCGCCGTCGGCGAAATTTTCGCAGGCTGGCTTCCGAAATCCTGAAGCGGCGGTCGGAAACCAAAACGCATCCCAAAACGGCAGAAAACAAAGCTATTGTTGCTGAGGAGCTTGAGATTATGCGTAAAACATTGCAGGAGCTGGATGGGTCTTTGCTGACGCCGATGGTGCTGCGATACTTCTGTGACCTGAATTCCAGCCAGGTCGGCGAAATATTAAGCCTGAGTCCTTCCACGGTGCGAAGCCGACTTCGAGAGGCGAGGATGATTCTTGCGAAAAGAATGGTAGAACGAGGAATTGAATTATAATGGCAAGTTCGTGTAGAGAAATTGAACATATGCTGGTCGATTATGCTGATGGCCGGTTGTCGGCGGGCGAATCGAGCGAAGTGGCTGCACATTTGGCGAAATGCGAGTATTGCCGGAGAATTCTTGCGGCACTGAAAAGATCACTTGAGCTTGCAGGTGTTATCTGGGAAGACGGCCTGGCGGAGATGGAAGCCGTTCGTATTCCAATCCCTAAAAAGGTGAGGAAATTTCAGTGGACTAAGTATACCGCCGTTGCCGCGAGCATCCTTCTCGTTTTTGTTAGTTCAATTGTGTGGCGTACTTTTCTTAGGCCAACAAGGAAAGAGCCGACGTTCGCTGAGATTGAACGCAGGATAACCGAATCGGGCAGTGCCGCTCGACTATTGGCGGCAGCAGACCTGTTAGCTAAATATACTGATACTGAAGCCATAGCAAAGCGGCAGTATCATTACGTAGTCAGAAAATATCCGGAAACACCTGCGGCAGCCGAAGCAGAGTTACGAATAAAATAAATTTTTAGAAAGGAGATTCAAAAATGATTACAGCAAAACGCCAATTACTAAGTGTCTTGATTTTGGTGGTCATCTGCGTCTCAGCACCGGCCACTGAGCCCAATGAGACTAAAACTGAACTAAAATTTGAAATCAGCAAAAGGTTAGGAAGTACAAGGCTTAGGAAATTTGCTGGCCCCGTTAAACCTAAGTACGTTGCCATATTTTCTATGAGTGACCTGTCTCAAATTTCTCGGGAGCTTGATGTCCATAGGGATTACCCGGCATTGACAAAGATGATTTTAGCAACTTCTGCCGGAAAATCTATGTCCGAGATACAGAAGGAATTACTCAAAGAAGATAGGGTCATCTCTACGGAAACTTCCTTTGTCAAAGATCAAATGTATAATGTAGAAGAGACTGAATTTGGACTTTACGCCTTTACCGTTGAAGACGCGAAGAATATTACCCAGGCGTTAATTGAGGTCCTGACTAAAATAGCACGTGAAAAACAGCCCCCTATGCTCGATGAGTTTATAAATAAACGAAAACAAAAACTGCAAGAATATCAGGAAAGGATAGCTGATACTAAAAAGAAGTTGAGCGAAAAGGAGCCTGAATTAAAGCCGACAGAAACGGCGTATAAAACGCTCAAGAACACGGACCACTACAAAACCCTTGCTGACACGGAAGCTTATGAAAAAGCCAAGGAAACCATAACGCAAATGAACAAGATGCTTAGTATTCTTGAAATAGAGCTTTCAGGGATACAGGAGAAGTTGGTGGTTATCGAAAAGTATAGAGAGTCAGACAAGTTCTCCAAAGCGACTTTAGAAAAACTTGAGCAGATGTTTGTTGAACAAATGGTTGAGTTGAGGGGAGCCATGGGTCGGAAAGAAGCTGCTCTCAAGCTTCGTAATCAGGACAAACAGTTTTGTGATTTGTACAACCAGTGGACCGGTCTTGAGAGTGAGGTGAAGAGTTTGAGAAATAGTCTGGGGAGCTTTGAAAATAGGGTGCTTTCCTACGAAGAAGAGATAGCCAATCCACACCCGCAACTACTGCCGCCGAAGGTGCTACAGAACAAGGTAACCATTTATCCGTTATAAGACCGTCGCATCTGGACGGAGATAGCTCCTGACGGATTATGAAAAAGGTTAATGGCAGTCCTCCTTAATTGGAGGGCATAAACGGGCCGGGCTTTTTAGCTCGGCCATTTTTTGTTTGTATTTTCAGCGTTTTGCGAATAAAAATTACGGAAATTCATACTTCGCAGCAGCTTTGCTACGGAGAATGGAAAGGTCTAAAGAATCTTTTCGGGGCGGTGAGGACTTTTTGCGCCAGGCCCTGCGTCTTTTCGTTAGTCCTTTTGCTGCAACAGCTTACGATTGATGATTTCTGTATTTGGGCTGTTGCCGCGCGGCCTCACATACGGCTTGTCTCTTATGCTCCGGCCGGGCGGAGGGTAGAATTAATTGGGAAAACAGCGAAATTTGCGACGGATTTGACGTCCGGGGTGAGAAATGACTATAAAGACACGGTCGACAACACGATGTGGATACTAAACCAATTGGCTGATGGACGTGAATTCTGAAACATTTGCAATACAGGCCGCGCAGAGTGGCAGCCAGCAGGCATGGCGGGAGTTGTTTGAAGGGCACTTCGATCCCCTGTACCGGTTCTGCGTCGCGCTTGCGGGCGGCCGAAGGGACCTGGCCGAAGAGGTGGCCCATCAGGTCTTCGTCATCGCGGCCCGCCGGATCCATCGTTTCGATCCCGGCCGGGCGAACTTCCGGGCGTGGCTGCTTGGGATTGCAAAGAATCGGTATATGGCGATCAGGGCCGGCGAACACCGCCGAAAGCGGCACGAGGAGTTCTCCTCAAAGAGAGACTCTGACGCCGGCGCCCGAGGAAGACCTGATCTGCGGGTGCACGAGGCGCTGGCGCGGTTGCCCTCGCGTTATCGCGTTGTGCTGGAGGCGAAGTATCTTCGGGGCCTTAGCATGAAGGAGATCGCCGCAGACGACGGCGCAAGCATCGAGGCAATCGAGTCACTCCTGCGCCGGGCCCGGGCGAGCTTCGCTCATGTGTATGAACAGATGCAGATTTTCGAGTGATATATTGTACAAGGTGATAATATGAAAGATAGAGACACAGATACAAATCTAATGCAGCACTTGTCGGGCGAGCCGCCGCGGGAAGCGTTTAAGCAGCAGGCGCTCCGTGACTCGACGGCCGAATTTATTCGTGTTTGGCGGCGACGTTCCGCCTGGCGAAGGGTCAAGCTTGCGGCTGCAGCAGTTATAGTTGCCGGCGTCGCATTCCTGGGCGGCCGCCTGTCGATGCCGGGTGCGCCGGTCGGGAATGTAGCCGAGGCGCCCCAACCAGTCGTCGAATCTGACGGCGTAACCGTGCCGACTGAACTCGTGGCCTGGCTGGAGGCCGCTCGTCTCTTCCGGCAGTTGGGCATGGAAGGCCGTATGGCTCGTGCCGTCGAACGCGCGGGCAGACTGCTGCCTGCTGACACATTCATCGCGGACGGCCAGACCTTGCGAGTGTTCGCCGCCGGGTCTATTGAGAATCAAACAGAACGTGTAGAGCCGATGGGCATATCGGGCCCGCACCCGTCGGCTGAGAGTATAAATCAAATTCTTGCACAGTCTTTTGGAGATTGAAAAATGAGAAACAAACAGATCAAAAAGTTGTTATGTGTCCTTTGCCTGGTTCTGCCGGTGGTCCTGTCTGTGGCGGCAGCGGCTCAAAGCGAAACGTCCAGCGTACTTGACCGCGTTCAGAAGGTGGAAGACCCTGAACTGGGCGACCTCATTCGACTGGCGATGGAGAATCGGAAAATCAGTGGGGAAGTCAGCAGGGAAGAGGCCTTCGAAATCGTCCGTAAGGTCACGCAAAGCTTTGCACAGATAAAGCTGCTTGATCTTCAGATCGAACAGATCGCACACAAGGCCGAAGCGACGAGAGGACCTGCCGAGATGCGGTATGAGCTGCTGCTGGCCAAGGCGGAGCTCGAATCTAAACGCGCGATGGAGTTGGCGAATCTCCGGGAGTTGGCGGGAATTGTCCCCAAGCTTCCTTTGGCCGAGCAGCCGCTGGAGACCCTCAACACCTATATCTCTATCCAGATGATCGGCGAGCGTCTCTACGTGCTCGACTGCCAGAGGCCCTTTATTGACTTCTGGGCCGTGCTACGCTGGAAATTGGCGGGTTTCCTCTCGGAGAAAGAAACGTTGGACTACCTCTTGGGCAAATTGAAGGACAAGGACAGTCTGCCGATACGAATTGTCATTTACTACGATCCCGAGACTAAGGAGGCGGCCACGGAGTTGCGCAACAAGATTATCTCGGTAGCCAAAGAGACCAACTCCCAAATGGATACGGAAGTGCGTCCGCAACTGATCACGTATACGGGCTCCGGCAATTCCACGTTCTTCTTGCGGCAGGGTAAAATAACTACGTTCTATACACATGCCATGCAGCGGCCGGACGGAGGTCCCGAACCCCTCGTAACAGGCCTGGTCAATCCGAACGACCTCGAGCAACACATCCTGTGGCGTCTCACGATGCCGAAGAATGTGCCGCTGACGTTCCGAATCGAGCACGACCAGGCAAGTGCCTCGCTGACAAAGCAGATTGCCGATATGGCCGGAGCCGTTGTGAAGCGCCTGGGTATTGGTGAATTAGTGAACGTCAAGACGGTGCTTGTGGAGCCGGTTGCCGAAGGGGCCTTCCTGGGTCGATGGCGCGGCGAGAGTAGAGGTGATGTTCAAGAGATTGATGTCCGGCCGAACGGGATATGCCAAGTCACGATGGGCGACAGATTCGGCAAGGACAAAACCCCGGGAGCGATCAAGGCTGGCACCACGGTATCCGGCAGGTGGTTCCTGACCACCAACGAAATGGTCATAGACATCAAAGACATGAGTCCGCATGGGGCTGACTACGTCTATCGGGGATATCTCGAAGAGGACGGCAATCTCATCGTTGACAAAGGAATAATCTACCCCCAGGGCACTTTCTATGTCTCGGGCGAGCCACGGCAGATGATTCTCAAAAAGGTGGAATAGGACCGGGCTGCGGAGCCGGCGGAGATTGGCGAGACCGGTGCTGCACCGGTGAATCCGAACAGGAATAGCTTCTGACATAATATGAAAAAGGTACATGGCAGTCCTCCTTAATTGGAGGGCACAAACGGGCCGGGCTTGTTAGCTCGGCCTTTTTTTGGGCGCTCTCGGGAGAGAAAAAAATCTCCTGATTTTTCTTGACAAAGTCGAAGGAATTTGTTCTAATATTAACGTTATGAGGCAAATTAACCGCAAAATCGAAGATCCGCCAAGGCGGAATACCGGTAACTGGTGGTGGCCTGCAGGATAAAATCCGGCAGGTGAGCGGTAATTTGCTGTAAAAAATTTGTTAGATATACGAAACGGCAGCCTGTTGGAAAAGCAGGCTGCTTTTTTTGTTTGTATTTTCAGCGTTTTACGAATAAAAAGTACATTAAAAGGTCCAAACTATGGATGATTATAAACAAATAATACTTGGGGCCAAACCCGGGCAAATTGTGCCGATAGTCAAAGAGATTGATATGGACGAGCCGGTGGATTTTTTTGCCAGGCTAAGTGACTACGGCCGGGCCAGGCACTGCTGTTTGTTCGAGTCCCGTGAATACCTGACCGGCAGTGGCGCACTTAGTTTCGGCACAGCAAGGCCGGCGTTATATCTTACCGGAACGGGCGCTGAATTCACCATCAAAGCTTTGAGGAAAACCGGCAGGCGAATGATTGAATACCTTTCTGCTGAAGAAGGGAAAAGGTTCGGCTTTTGCGAAAAGTTGGAATTTACCCCGGATGCTATTACCGGCCGAATCAAGCAGGACACCGGGATTATCGATGAGCAAAGCCGCCTGCAAAGCACAAATCAAATGGATGTATTGCGGGCGGTTGCGTTTGCTTTTCGCCTGGCGAGTAAGCCTTTCCGCATAACCTGCGGCTTGTTCGGAGCGATAAGCTATGATTTCATAGACCAGTTTGAAAAACTGCCTCCCAGCAAAGAGGACTTGCTTGGCAATCCTGATTACGAACTTTACTTCGCCGACAATATCTTCCTGATGGACCACGAACATTCCAAAGGCTATGTTGTCGTCAATGTTATGATAACTGATGGCGACCGTGAAGCCGCGATCACAGAGGCACAGGAATGCTTCGATTACTATTCCAATCTCGCGCGATTTGATGCACCTCAGGGGCGGAAATATGATGAATCGCTTCCACCTGCCTCGACCGACACCGAGCAAGACGAATATGAAAAGATGGTTAGGACTGCCAAGCAGCATATTCTCGATGGTGACATCTTTCAGGTTGTTTTGAGCAGGACAAAAATGGAGCCCTGCCCGGATGAGCCGCTGGACGTTTACAGGAGGCTGAGAGAGCTGAATCCTTCGCCGTACATGTTTTATTTGAATACTGCCAACACTATATTGTTAGGGTCCAGTCCCGAACTGAATTTGCGTGTTCGAGGTACCGATCCTCGAAACGTGGAGATAAGGCCCATAGCAGGCACCAAACCGAGGGGGCGGGTTGGAGAGGACATCGATGCCGACACGGATTTTAGATACGAGGCGGAACTGAAACTCGACCGCAAGGAATTGGCTGAGCACATGATGCTGGTCGATTTGGCCAGAAACGATATTGCACGTGTGGCCGAGCCGGGCAGCAGGGTCGTCACGGAACTGCTGATAGCAGAAAAATATGCGTCGGTACAGCACTTGGTAAGTAATGTCAAAGGCAGGCTCGCAAAGGAGCTTGACGCGTTGAATGCGTATCTGGCCACTATGAATATGGGGACACTAACGGGCGCCCCGAAGATAGAGGCAATGAAGCTAATCCGTCTTTACGAAAAGACCAAACGCGGCTACTATGGCGGGGCGGTTATGTACCTGACTGTGGACGGTCAATTTGACAGCTGTATTACGATAAGAAGTCTTCAGATTAAGGACCACATAGCTTATGTTCGAGTTGGTGCAGGAATCGTGCACGACAGCGTACCCAAGACAGAGTTTGAGGAAACCGAGCACAAGGCGGATTCCTGCCTGCGTGCCGTTCGTGGAAGCTAAGGTAAAAATCCGATGGAAGAAGAAACAAGAAAAGTTTTATTCATAGATAATTTCGATTCATTCACGTATAACCTGGTGGATGATTTTTGTAAGCGCAATTGCCGGGCAAAGGTTTATCGGGCTGATACGGAGCTTGAAGAGCTTAAGAAGATGGCCTTGGAATTTGGCCCGGATCTGCTTGTGATTTCGCCGGGCCCCGGCACACCGGACACTGCCGGTGTATCGCTTTCAGCGGTAGATTATTTCAAAGATAAACTGCCCATATTCGGCGTGTGTTTAGGTCACCAGGTAATTGCCCAGTATTTCGGCGGTAAGATCGGCCATGCGCCTGAACCGATGCACGGCAAGCCGTCGAGAGTAACGCACAATGAAAAGGACATCTTTGCCGGTGTTGAAAATCCGCTGCACGCGGGACGGTATCACAGTCTTTGTGTATTAGAGCTGCCGGATTGTCTGGAGCAAACGGCCGAATTTGAGGGAATTGTCATGGGGATTAAGCACAAAGGGCTTCCTATATTCGGAGTGCAGTTTCATCCGGAGAGTATCCTGACTCCGGCAGGCGGCAGGATTATCGAGAATGTATTATCCATAGCAAAGGCAAAACATAAAAAGTAAGGGACCCAAAAATGGCCAAAATAACTAAGTACCTGGAGATTATTTTAGAAGGTGGAGATCTCACATTCGAGCAGGCGAAGGAACTTCAGGATACGATATTCCAGGGTGAGGTCACAGAAGTCCAGATTGCAGCGTTTCTGGCGGCGATGAGGATGAAGCGTGCGACAGCGTCGGAGATTGCCGGTCTTGCCAGGTCTCTTCGCGACCATGCCGTACCTGTCAAGGTTGACGTCGACAGGCTCATAGATACCTGCGGCACAGGCGGAGCAATTGTCAAAACCTTTAACATATCCACCGCAGCTGCACTTGTGGCTGCCGGTGCCGGGGCTTATGTAGCCAAGCATGGCAATCGCGGTATCACGAGCAGGTGTGGTTCCGCAGATGTTCTCGAAGAACTCGGCGTAAATATCGACCCGGGGCCGGAGACGATAGCCGAATGCATCAGGCAGGCCCATATCGGTTTTATGTTCGCGCCAAAATTTCACCCTGCGATGAGGTTCGTCCAACCTATTAGAAAGAGTCTCGATTTCAGGACAGCCTTTAACATTCTTGGGCCGTTGGCCAATCCTGCCGGTGTAACCGCGCAGGTGATGGGTGTGGCCGATGGTGCACTTCTTGACCGAATTGCTGAAACGCTCAAAACGCTTGGTGCCGAAAGAGCAATGGTCGTTCACGGACATGGGATGGACGAGATAAGTA
>JAOUFU010000702.1 GCA_029858035.1 Phycisphaerae bacterium | reverse complement strand
GCGGGCGCAATTCTGGAAAGAAAAGGACAGTGAAATAAGGATTAAGATATTAGGAGCCCTTGAGGCAACCACATACGATATAGATGAAATCAAGGACTTTTCTGAATTAGTCATAAAGAAGGAGTCTGATGCGCAGGTTGTCAAATTCGCTGAAGAGACCATCGCAAATATGGACGATTTGAAGAAGGCTATAGAGGCAAGCAGAAAAGCAAAAAACACGAACAGAAAAGAATATCGAAGACAGTATGAGATGCTCACGGAATCCTATGGTAAGGAAGGCGATTACGAAAAGCTGGGCTCAACAAGTGTTTTAAGTGACGAGCCAGAGCTTAAACTTTTACGTGAGCGGATATTGCGCAGGGATTCAGATGAGTCCTTTTATGACTACCAGGCGGTAAGCAAGATTATTATGATGAATCGTTTTTCAAATTCTAAATAAATATTATTATCTCCATTGAAATATTGCAAATGAACGAGGAAAAGATAAAATCACGCATTAAACTGTTTGAGCGGTGTTATCTACTGCTTATTGTTTTAACAGTTGCCTTACTGCTCTACGGGATAGCGATTCTTGTTGAATACGATACATTCGAATATATCTTCGGGCCGGCCCTTTTCCTCTACATCTATATAATGATATACATTGGCTTGCGGTGCACAAAACAATGGGTGGCGTCACTCATACTGTTCACCTCGGCTTTTGGCATGCTGACTGTTCTTTTTGGTCTTGCTGATACCTACGATAGTCCGACTGAGTTCGCAATATACAGGGCAATTGATTTTGCATTTATGGCACTTTTTGTTTATCAGATGATATTTTTCTCAAGGCGGAATGTGAGGAGATATTTCAAAGCCACATCTAGGACCTTCTTCAACTAATTATGGCACAAGCATCTCTCATAGAATGGACTGAGGTCACCTGGAACCCGGTGACCGGATGCACCAAGTTCAGCGAGGGCTGCATGCACTGCTATGCGGAGCGCATGGCGCGGCGGCTGCACGGCGCGGGCAATCCAAGATACCGTAACGGGTTCAAGGTAACGCTCCATCAGGACCTGGTGGAATCCCCCTTTAAATGGAAGAAGCCGAGGCTCATCTTCGTCAACTCCATGGGCGACCTTTTTCACAAGGATGTCCCGCTCTCCTTCATAAAGGATGTATTCGCTACAATGAACAGGGCGGACCATCATATCTACCAGGTCGTCACCAAGCGCGCCGGTAGGCTGGCGCAGCTCGCGGACAAGCTCGAATGGACACCGAACATCTGGATGGGGGTCACGGTCGAATCCAACCGCCACCTTGGAAGGATAGACGACCTCCGCTCAACAGGGGCCAGCGTCAAGTTCCTCTCCATGGAGCCCCTTCTTACGGACTTCCCCGTGCTTGACCTTGAGGGGATAGACTGGGTGATTGTGGGTGGTGAATCCGGCCCGGGCGCAAGACCCATGTCAGAGGCCTGGGTCGAATCAATACACAGCCACTGCATCAGGCAAGACGTCTCATTCTTCTTCAAGCAATGGGGCGGTGTGAGGAAGAAGGCCGCTGGACGGACCTTCAAGGGCCGCACCTGGGACGAGATGCCCCCATGCATGGCAGACCAGGCATGTCTTTCTCTCTAACCAGGACGGTTCTGCTTAATCAAAGGGCGTTGCCCCTATTTTCAATTCAATAAAGAAGATCGTTGAAGGTCTGATTGAAAGGTTAAATTGGACTGGATAACGGGCATATTGGAAGTTCTTTTTATTATGGCGATACTCTTTGGTGTCGTGTATCTGCCTTATCTCGGCGTTAATAAGGCAAGGCGAAGGTTTGAGCGGTCTATCGGAGTTCCGGTTGCAGATGGAGGCAGCACTGAGAACATATATATCAAACACGGCATGCTTGTTATCGGCCAAAAGAAGTACGCAATAACAAAATTCCCCAGTGGAATAAAATCCGAGACCATTGAGGTCTTTATCGGAACTATTAAGAGCTTACTTGCTGAAAGGAATGCTAAGATTCCTCCAGTCAGTGGAAGGCTGAGGGCATGTACACACAATAAGTCTTTTGAGAAATCTGAACGACACATTCAGATGACATTGCTGCTGGAGTTATATTTCCTTATTCTTTTCGTATTGAAATTGCTTAAGATGTTTAAAGTAATCCCTGGCGATGCGTTTTCACTTGAGATGCCCACAGGAG
>JAOUFU010000165.1 GCA_029858035.1 Phycisphaerae bacterium | reverse complement strand
TCTATCGGCCGCCCAGGCTTACGGCAGGTTCCTTGGTGCCCGTTATAAGGACAAGCCGAACATAATCTGGATACTGGGCGGGGATAGAGTGGCGGACAACGCCGAGAATATCTGGCGGGCGATGGCAAAGGGAATCAAGGAAGGTGATAAGGGCAGACATCTTATGACGTATCATCCTCAGGGGGGACGCTCGTCGGCGGAATGGTTCCATAATGTTAAGTGGCTGGATTTTAACATGCTGCAATCCGGGCATGGTAGTTTTGATAACGATAATAATAAGAGGGTGTTGGCGGATTATAAACGAAAGCCGACCAAACCCTGTCTGGACGGGGAACCGCGTTATGAGGACCATCCTGTGAACTGGAAGCCACAGAACGGCTGGTTTAACGATTTTGACGTCAGACAGGCGGCCTACTGGGCGCTTTTTGCCGGGGGCTTCGGTCATACCTACGGCTGTCACGATATCTGGCAGATGTATGCACCCGGGCGCGGGCCAATTTCATCGGCGCGGAATTACTGGTATGACGTCCTGGATTTGCCGGGTGCGTGGGACATGATGCACGTTCGAAACCTTATTGAGTCACGCCCCTTTCTGAGTCGGGTTCCGGACCAGGCGCTTATTTCAGGTGATGCAGGGACCGGAGGAGAGCATATTCAGGCAACGCGAGGGAAGGATTATGCCTTTTTATACCTGCCTTACGGCCAGAGCGTTAAGGTAGTTTTGGGAAAGATATCCGGCGATAAAATCAAGGCGTGGTGGTATGATCCCCGTACAGAGGGGGCCATATCGGCAGGGACATTTGCCAACAGCGGGACACGGGAATTTGACCCGCCGGGCAAGACGGCCCGCGGCAACGACTGGGTGCTGGTGCTGGACGATGACGCCAAAAATTTCCCGCGGCCGGGTACAAACCAGAAATAGTGAACGCAAGGATCTATAGACCCGCATTTCCACTATTAATTCGCGTAAAAAAGTAAAATTTATTAGAATAGAGCTTACTTCCTGAAGTATAACCCCCAAATAAAACGGTAAAAACTTGATTTAACCGAAATAAAACGGTTTCTCAAAACGTCTACACATTCGAAGGATTACACAGAGTGTGGGGCAGGATTCGTTGATCCACATGGAGTATCCTTGATATTGTAAGAAGTTCCGAATTTTTTACAACAATCTAAGAAATGATATCAGGAGTGAAGAAAATGAAGACCAAAGTAATGCTGATAGCGGCAATTATAACGATAACGACCGGCGGCACTTTAGCCGATTGGCCTCAGTATCTTGGGCCGGATAGGAACGCAATCTCGCCGGAAAAAGGAATTTTACGCTCCTGGCCTGAAAATGGGCCGAAAGTTCTATGGACTGTTACTGTTGGCAGAGGTTTTGGCGGACCAGTTGTCAAAGACGGTAAGGTCTATTTACTTGATAGAGATGACAAGGTTGGTGATAATCTTCGGTGTTTTGAACTTTCCAATGGCAAGGAACTCTGGAATTTTGCATACGACGCTCCCGGATCTGTGATGTTTCCTGGCTCGCGAAGCGTACCTATAGTAAACGGCAATCATGTTTATTCATGCGGTCATAACGGCGACTTATATTGCATAGACATAAACACACACAAGCCTGTCTGGAACAAGAATGTCTGGACAGATTTCGGCGGTAAACCTGGTGGCGGATCCGGATGGGGATCCCGTGGACCCGGTAGTTTTCCGATCTGGGCCATTACACAGTGTCCGTTGGTTTACGGCGATTTGCTTATTGTTGCCTCACAGGCACCTGAGGCTGGCGTCGTGGCCTATGACAAAATCACAGGCGATGTGAAATGGAAAACTCCCAATCTTGGCAATGAATCATATGCCAGTCCTTCAGTTGTGAAAATAGACGGAAAAGACAATGTTGTAATGGTTATTTCATCTACTAATCCTATTGGAAATCGAGGATTGCCTCAAACTCTGGGTAATGTTGTTGGAATAGAACCACTTACAGGGAAAATCCTTTGGGAACATGATAAGTGGCATTGTCACATTTCGGTGCCGAGTGCGGTTGATGCCGGTGAAAACAAAGTGCTTATCGCAGGGGGATATGAACTCGGTGCGACCATGATAAAGGTTGAGAAGAAAGCAGATGGCAGCTACGGCACAACAGAACTTTATAAAACCGTTGAATTTGGCGCACATACACAACCGCCGATATTGCATAATGGTTATTTCTATGCTCAGTACGGAACCAACAGTCGGCGTGACGGTATGGTGTGTATGAGCATGGATGGCAAGATCATGTGGAAGACAAAACGTGATCCGGATTTCAACAAGGGAAGCATGATTCTGATCGACGGCCTGATCTTGGCTACTGATGGTACAAAGTCTTTGTATCTTATAGAGCCTGATCCATCTGAATTCAAGCCACTTGCATCGGCAGAGTTGCTTGGAGAAGGAGGAACAGAAAGTGAAGGCATAGCTCGGCGAGTTGGAGGTGCAACTCAGAACTGGGCGCCAATCGCTCTTACCGATGGAAAGTTGCTTATCCGAGACCACAGCCAGATGAAGTGCGTTAAAGTGGCTAAATGATAAGATTACCAATGATGATTATTTCTTTGAAGGTCCGGGCTGGAAAATTTATTAGTGCCGGCGGCATAGGATTAGTATTAATATCACTTGTAATACACGCCGCAGCCCAATCCAAAACGGATCAACTCACTGATACGAGCGTAGCAAGCGATTTTGCTTCTTCTGAACACATACGAAAGAACTGGACCAGTTTCCGGGGGTCTGGCGCCAACGGACACGCGGTTCATGCGAATCCACCATTAAACTGGAGTGTGGAAGAGGGTAAAAATATTCTCTGGAAGACCGAGGTACCAAAACCGGGTATGAGTTCCCCGGTGATCTGGGAAAACCGGCTATTCCTGACCGGCGCTGATCAATTAAGTCGCCAGATCTTTTGTTTTGAAATAGGCACTGGTGAACTGCTCTGGCAGCATGATGCGGATGGCATCCCCGGATCTCCTCCTAAGGACAAGCTACCAGATGTGATGGAAACGAGCGGACTGGCAGCGCCAACCGCGACAACAAACGGTCGATATGTGGCTGCCATTTTCGCAACCGGCGATCTGGTTTGTGTAGATATGGAAGGGAAACGAATCTGGGCTAAGAATCTGGGAGTCCCTGACAACCTTTATGGTCATGCTTCCTCTCTGATAAGTCATAAGAATCTGCTGTTTGTTCAATATGACCAGAAGGATAACTCAAAACTTCTGGCATTTGACCTGGCGTCGGGCAATCCTGCTTGGCAAGTCAAACGTGGCGTCATTTCATGGTCATCTCCCATCCTTATTGACAACAATGGGAGGATGGAACTTATCCTGACCAACAGTAAAGCCGTTGACAGCTATGATCCGAAAACCGGGAAGCTTCTCTGGCATGTGGAATGTCTCAGCGGGGATGTCGCTCCTTCAGCCGCCTATGCCGACGGCATCGTGTATGTTGCCAATGAGTATGCATCAGCTTCAGCCATTGATGTCGGCAATCACGGTTCAGGACCGAAGATTCTCTGGCAATGGGACGAGGCCCTACCCGATGCTGCCAGCCCTGTGGCTAATGAACATTATCTTATTCTGCCTTCCGGGTATGGTATCGTCAATTGCCTTGATGTGAAAACGGGACATGTTTTCTGGGAACATGAATTTGATAAGGGCTTCTATAGCTCTCCCATCTTGGTGAATGATCGTGTCTATGTCATCGATCTTTCCGGGACAATGCAGGTCTTTAAGATGGATGATGAGTTTGAACTACTTGCAAGTTCTCAGATAGGAGAAGATGCCTATGCAACACCGGCTCTTGTGGGTGACAGGATCTATATAAGAGGTTTGACGCATCTGTTCTGTATTGCGGAGCAAAAGTAAAACATTGTAATGCTGATATCAAAAGTCCGGAAAAAATTTAATAACGGTACGGTATGAAGCGCTGGGTGCACACATTCCGTTTTTGCACACGGGTACGATATTCTTGAAAGGAGTAAGAAAATGAAAATTAAAGTAATGTTAACATCAATTGTTTTGATGGCAGTTGCTCGCAGCAGTTTGGGTGCGGATTGGCCTCAATGGCGAGGACCGAACAGGGACGGCAAGTCCGCGGATACCGGCCTGCTCAAGGAATGGCCGAAAGATGGCCCACCGCTCGCTTGGAAGATCAAGGGACTCGGCGGCGGCTACAGCGCTCCCTCGATTGCCGCCGGGCGGATCTTCGGCATGGGCAATCGCGGTGACGACGAAGTAGTTTGGGCCCTGTCCGAGACGGATGGCAAGGAGCTTTGGGTTACTCGTCTTGGGCCGGCTTTCGATCAGCGAGCGTCGCAGGGAAAGGAGGGGCCGGCATGCACGCCGACGGTCGATGGTGAACTGCTCTATGTCCTGGGCTTGGGCGGCGACCTGGCTTGCCTGCAGGTCCGAGACGGCAAGATCATTTGGCAACGCAGCCTGACGCGCGATTTCGGTGGGCGCATACCAAACTGGAGTTACCGCGAATCGCCGCTCGTTGACGGCGATAAGCTCATCTGCACTCCCGGTGGCGAAGACGCGATGCTGGTGGCCCTCGACAAGGTGACCGGCAGGACGATCTGGAAGAGCAAGATGCCCGACAGTCCCGCTGGCGAATCCGTCGGTGCCGACGGTGGTACCGGTGGTGGCGGCCGTCGGGGCGGTTTCGGCGGTGGACGTGGGGGTTTCGGCGGCTCACGCGGTGCCGGAGCTGCCTACGCCTCGGCCATCGCAATCGACTTCGACGGTCAGCGCCAGTACGTACAACTCATCTCTAATGCACTCGTAGGATTCGCGGCGTCCGATGGTAAGTTTCTCTGGCGATATGACAAACCCGCCAACCGCATGGCTATTAACTGCTCAACGCCGCTATTCCACGATGGCATGGTATTCGCCTCCTCGGCCTACGGTGCAGGCGGTGGGTTGGTGAAGCTGAGCAAGGATGCCAACGGTGGCGTCAAGGCCGAGGAAGTCTATGCCACCACCGACATGCAGAACCACCACGGAGGCATGATCCTTCTTGATGGTTACCTCTACGGTGCCACGGGCGGCAATGAGGGCGGTGCACTGGCCTGTCTCGATTTCAAGACCGGCAAAGTCCTATGGGACCAGCGTGAGAGCGCAGGCCGTCGCGCAAAGGGCTCGGTGGCCCTGGCGGATGGCCGACTCTACTATCGCATGGAGAATGGTACCATGCTCCTGATTGAGCCGAACCCGAAGCAGTACATCGAGCGTGGGCGCTTCGACCAGCCCGACCGCAGCGAACAGCCCGCTTGGCCGCACCCGGTTATTGCCAACAGCAAACTGTACCTCCGCGACCAGGATGTACTGTTCTGCTACGACGTCAAGGCAAAGTAACGACGAATGCTGGGGACCAATTGCCCTGGTCGATGGAAAACTGCTGATACGATATCAAAAACAAATGTGTTGTGTTGTTGTTAGATGATTTTCCGTCTACAGATATATCATGCATATCCTGTGGTACGGTGTTAATCTTGCCAAAAATGCGCTAGGCATTTTCTGAATTGTACACACAACACTGTCTTGTACTTTCCCAATCAGAAGCTGTTTTCGTTATATATTAATCCGGATTTCCCAAGTAAACCGTGACAAAGAAACAGAATTTTGATATTATAGGACTTTTGGATACTGTTTAAGGCAGTTTTGCTGTTATGATTTGGAGAACCTGGATTCTCACGATTTTGAGGTCTCGAATAACGACCCAAAGTATCTATATAGGCCGCAAAACAGAAATTACAGCGTACTTGCAGCGATATGGAGAGTTACCACCCATCCATACCCATATCCATATCGCCGCTTAAACAATTCTTTTGGGTGGTATCAATACAAGGAGAATAGTTTATGAGGACTACACTTTTGCTTCAGGTCTCACTGTTGTCTGCACTGGCTACAGTTCACGCCGGCGATGGGTTCCCGGCTTTTACTTGGGACCATGTGCCGTTGTACGCGCACCTTGGTATTAACGATGGGCTTGAGCCGGATCAATACAATTTTCTGGCGGACCATTTCAATTTAATCACGTTCACCGGCGGCAGGGTCACGCGTGGCAGCGTTGAACCAAACATCGCGGCGGCGGCTCGCGCCATCAAGAAGCGCAACCCAAAGGCAAAGGTGTTGTTCTATTGGGCCGGCGACATGCCGAAGGGGCAATGGAAATTGTCTAACGACATCTATCCAGGAGAATATATTAATTTTGTTAAGGGCAAAAGAAAACGCCGGTATTTTGATGTTGCCCGCCAGGACGTGCGCGACTGGTGGTCCGATGTGGCAGCCCAAGCTGTGCATGAATATTCTTGCGACGGCATCTTCGTAGATGGAGCAACCGCGGGCAGTCCCAACGGTCCCTGGAGTCGTGATTTAGGCCAGGAGAAAGCGGCCGTTATGGATAAGGGGGTGTTTGCCATGTTGAAAGATGCGAAAAAGAAGATGGGTCCTGACAAGCTTATCATCTTCAACCCGCTTCATGGCCATGACGAGAAACACCTCCCGCTGGGTGAGCAATATTTGCCGGTGACCGATGGCGCGATGGTTGATGACTTTGACCGTGCTGCGGACATCAGGCAACAAAGCAAGGAATATATGGCCAACACTATTGAGGTAATGCACAAGGCGGCTCAAGACGGCAAAATCATCATCTTCAAGGCGTGGCCGGGCTTTACGTGGTGGAGCGACAAAGAGATGATGATGAAGCCACATGATGAAGTGTACCGTGTGGCTAAAGAGCGCATCACCTTCCCGCTGGCCTGCTTTTTGGTGGGGGCCGGACCGAACTGCTATTTCTGCTATACCTGGGGTTGGCTTGGTGAATACGGCACGTTCGACTGGTATCCGGAGTTTGATAGGCCGCTGGGACCACCGAATGGCGAGGCTATCCGAAAAGGCTGGACTTACCAGCGCCAATTCGCCCACGCCTCGGTATTTGTGGACCTGAAAAAAAAGACTGCCAAAATAGATTGGAGATAACCTTTCGATGAAGCAAGCGTTTCTCTTCGTCTCTTTTATTGGCTCGGCTGAGGATGATATTACGTTATTGTGAGACTTAAAGCTCGTAAGAGTATCTAAGTGAAATGTAAATGTACATGGGAAATCCCAGATTAAGGTGTAATTTTCACTTCCAGCGTCTGTCCTTCGGAGAGGATTAAATCCTTCTTGAGTATGATATCCAGGCGTCCATCGTTGAGGGCGTAATCGACTGTGACTGGTTTGCCGGCTGCTGTTACGTTCACTTTCACCCTTCGGAGATTATCTGGGACGGCAAAGGCAAGGGATTTAAGTCTTAGCCGGCCCCAGCGTATTTCGATTTCTTCGATTTGTGTGTTGCCGTTTCGCTTTTGGGTGAATGTGCCCCAGCCTTCGGCACATGTAAATGCAGCACGAAAATCTTCGGGTGTTATTCCTGGTGCGAAACCAAGATGTCCCTTGGGGCCGTGGTATTCGTACCCTGCCAGGGCCGTGTAGACGCCCCAGCTTGCAAAAGCCCGCGCGTAGTGGTCGCCGCATTCAACTTCGTTGTATGGATTGTGTTTTGCCGGGTGGTAGCGCTGCTCGATGCCGTAGCATATCGCAAGTGCCTCATCGAGCATATCTTCCCAGACCATGTGGCCGGCGACCTGGTACTCAATGCCCGTCCATATCTCGTTTTTGTAGCGAACACCTTCTGCGATATATGGGCTCTTGGGCCATGTGCAGGTGAACAGGCCCGGCTCGCCGGCCCTTGCAAACCATCTTTCGGGTTTGTGGTTGACGTTGTATGGGCCGATGTCCGGTGCCCAGTTGTATTTCCATACGGATTGAAGCGCCTTGTTTACGTTTTCGGCCGGATAGATATAACCAAGCCCCACGTGGTGTGCCCAGCCCTGACCGAAGAGCTGGTCGGACAGGCATCCCTTTTCATACTGAAATTTCGGGTACTTTTTCAAATCGACTTCCTGTATGAAGTATTCACCGTCCCAGAGTCGTTCGAGCGTGAGACGTTTACCGCTTTCGAATATTCGTCTGTAACGTTTTGCATAGGCATCTTCGCCCATATCCTTTGCCATTTCTTCCCCTGCACGGAGGGCCGCGAGATAGAGTGAGCCGACAAAAGTGTTGGCGCCTTCGAAGTTGATGTCGAAGGTGTTATGCTGGCTGACCTCGATAAGGCCGTCGCCGTTGCCGTCGCGTACGATGGAGAACTCAAGCGCCTTTTTGATGCTGGGCCAGTTGCGTTTCAGGAAGGTGTTATCGGCAGACATTATGTGTTCGCGGTAGGCCTTGAGTACTGTGCCGCACTGACCATCGGCGGCATAGGCGCGGTTGCTCCGGAAGCCGACCAGGCCGCTCTGGCTGTCAAAGCCCTCGCCGAAGTCCTGCATTTCTCTTGCGCTGCGTTCCAGTTCGGGAAAGAGGCGGGCGACGGCATGGGCATAGTTCCATACATGAGTACAGGTACCCTCGCAGCATCCGACGCCCTCCCACGCCCAGAAGCGGCCGTTCTGCCACCATTGGCATGTCCCTGTTGCCAGGTTACAGGCGGTTGAATGAAGTCGGAAGAGTAGCCAGCGAGGAAGTGTGCTGTCTTCGTAAAAAGTTTTGTGCCAGTTGCGGGTGTCGCCTGCAAGACGTTCGTGGTTGTCGAGGACGTAGTGTGCGACTTCAGAAGCAGACTTGAAGCGGTTGGCGTATTCGTGACCGTGCTCGTGGTTCGGGAAGAACCAGGCAAGGGCGAATTTGAATGTCTGTTTTGCGCCCGGGGCCAGATTGACCATATTAGTGGCCAGGGCGGTATTTCTTCTCTGTGTTACGGGGAAAGTAATATTGTTCTGGACGGACAGTGTCTTTTTGAAGATATCGCCGGCCGAAGCAATAATGTTGGAGGCCACGGAAGGCGAGCAGGTCTTGCCGTCAAAGGCCAGAACCAGTGAGCCGTAATCCGGCAGCTTGTCCACGGGGCCGGCGGGGATTTTTT
>JAOUFU010000701.1 GCA_029858035.1 Phycisphaerae bacterium | reverse complement strand
TCGGAGAAAATGGCGTTGGCGGGGGGATGTGCAATTACGATAGCCGCGAAACTTTGACCAATTGTACCTTCGCCGGAAACAAGGCTAACAGATACGGCCGGTCGGTAGCCAACTACCGATACGCTACCACAATACTTACAAACTGTATCCTCTGGGATGGGTTGGACGGAATATGGAACAATGACGATTCGGTGATCACAATAACCTACAGCGATGTTCAAGGCGGCTGGCCCGGCGCCGGTAACATTGATGTTGACCCCTGTTTTGTTTCGCCCGAATATTTTGGCCCAATCGCTTACTGGAAATTCGACGAAGCCGTCGGAACAAAAGCGCGCGATTCAGTTGGCAACAATCACGGTAATGTCTATGGGGCGCAGTGGACGACCGGCCAAATCAACGAGGCTTTGAGCTTTGATGGCCTGAACGATTATGTATGTGTGCCTGATGATTATTCTCTTGATTTAGGAACACATGATTTATCCTTTGCTTTCTGGTTCAAAACCAACGAATCTTCTATTGAACAAATGTTGACCAAACGAAGCACCACCACCGGACCTTCCAACCGAGTATGGGATGGCTATAGCGCCGCCCTGCTTGTGGATGGCACAGTAAATGTTCATTTCAGGCATAGCGCATCTTCAGACAGTGATGTCGTTGTTACCTCAACTGCATCATACAATGATGGTAATTGGCATCATTTGGCAGGTGTTTACACACGCTCAGCCAATCTTAAGCTGTATGTTGATGGTGTGCCGGAGGGAACTCCGGGAGACATATCCTATGCAGAAAATAAAAATATCGACCTGACACAACCTCTGGCAATAGGATGCAGAGTCGTGTATGGGCGAAGTAATGACCTTTATTTCAATGGCACAATCGACGAAGTTGCAATCTACGAGAGAGCTTTATCCGCTGACGAAATCCAGCAGCATTATCAGAATGGCTTGAGCGGACAGGGTCATCCGGATGTCAATAAGCCCGATTATCATCTGCTCGCCGGTTCACCGTGTATAAACGCCGGCGACCCGGATTATGTACCTGAACCTAACGAAACAGACCTGGACGGCAAGCCCCGCGTAATCGGCGGCCGAATCGATATGGGTGCTTATGAGTTCAATCACACCCCCGTCGCCGATGCCGGGCAGGACCGTATCGTTGAGGCACAAGGTCACTGGGGAGCAACTGTCACGCTCGATGGCTCCGGATCAAGTGACGCTGACTCTACGCCCGGTACAAGTGACGATATAACCGATTTTAACTGGTACCGACTCGACCCCTGCGACCCGAACGCCGATGTCCTGCTTGGAAGCGGCCAGATTTTAGATTGTACCCTTTCAATAGGTGAGCATATTATTGTCCTCGAAGTAATCGATAGAATCGGTGCTTTCGACACAAAAGAGGTAACGATTACTGTTCAGGACACGACGCCACCTGAATTTTCGTTATCGGTCAGCCCAACGATGCTGTGGCCGCCGGACCATAAGATGTACGAGATTACTCCGAGCTGGACGGTGAGCGACGATTGTGATTCGACGCCTGACGTGATGCTGGTGAGCATTGCAATGAGTGAGACTGATGAGATACCAGGTGGTGGAAATACGAGCGATGATATTCAAATAGGTGAGGATGGCTCAATCTATCTAAGGTCCGAGCGCAGCGGGACCAGCGGTGACAGGATTTACACTATCACCTATCAGGCAGTCGATGACTACGGAAATACCACCGTTTGCAGCGCAACCGTCAGCATTCCACATGACTTTAAGGTCTTGGCGAGAATCGCCGCTCGGTGGCTTTGGACGAATCCGTCAGGCAGGATTCCGGAAGACCTTAACGGTGACGGGATTGTAAATCTTGCGGACTTTGCCAGGTTTGCAGATAACTGGATAAGATAGTCTGTTGCAGGGCCGTCAAAAAGCCTCAGGCAAAATCTTTGTTGCCGCGTCACGCAGATATGTTGAAATCTGCCTTTCTGTGTTCATACCAAGAATTGTTCTGGCCAGGTTGTTGCAATCTTCTATGGTAACAGAGCGAATAATCTGTTTTATCTCGGGAATCATGGGGGGGGCCAGTGACATCGTTCGAATACCGAGGCCCAGCAGGAGCATAATGTATTCCGGCTCCGAAGCCATCTCCCCGCAAACGCTAACGCCTATCTGTGCCTTGTGCGCATCCTGAATAACGGTT
>JAOUFU010000164.1 GCA_029858035.1 Phycisphaerae bacterium | reverse complement strand
ATATGGCCCACTCGGACTTATAGGATTTTTAGCCGTTGTATCGGTTCCGTTATGGCGGGCAGTGTCTCGTGAGTCTGTTTTAGTTTTACCAAAAGCTAATCAGCATGAGCCGGTTTTTACAAAAGCGGCCATACCTTTCGTAATTGTTATATCCGCTGCTTTGCTGCTTATCAGGCCGATTCTTTCCCCGATTCCACCTGTTAGCTCGTTCGAAGAGAGGTACGCTGCGATAATTGTGCTGTATGTGTTTCCGGTGATTGTTTTTATTGTTGGTTTTTTGCTTTTGACCGGAGCTCTGATATCAAACAAGACTGACTATACGAATATTGCCGCGGCGGTTTTGTTTTGTGCCTGTGTGGGAGTGCTGATTCATAATTTAATAGACTTTGCGATATTTGAGCCGGGCGTCTTTACCACTTTTTGGGCGATAATGTCCTGCCTGATTGTATTGGGTTCGTACCAAAGAACTGAGGGGCAGTTTGTTCATGAACCGGTGCTTTTTACAAAAGTGCTGGTTGTGGCGGGGGGGCTGGTTTTAATTTGGACGTACTTTAATTACGCTTTTGTTCCTGTGGCCAGAGCCAATGCGAATATTAAACTGGCGATGCAAGGTATCGGGTACACGCACGAATATTTAGATCAAGCAGCCAAAGATGATCCCCTGGACCCATCAGCGCCGAATATGAACGGCAGGCTCTATTTACAGGAGTATAACGAGACAAATAACAAACAACCGCTCGAAAAAGCGACAAAGTGCTTTCTTAACGCGATTGAGCGCAACAAGGCGGATTTCAAGAATTATGAGAAGCTAAGCCAGGTTTATAATCTTCTTGGCGACACTCAACAGGCTTATAACCGGGGCCTTGAGGCTGCAAACCGTTATCCAGGCAGTGGGCGATTGCAATTCAATCTGGCTGAAATCGCTGAGAAGTTGGGCAAAACGGTTGTGGCGATTGAACACTACAAAGAAGCAGTCATGATTGAAGATGAGTATCGCAGCCAGTTTCGTCAGATGTACCCGGGGAGGGAAATAGTCAGCCGACTCGGCGAAGAAAAATACAAAAGAGCAAAACAAAGGATAGACTCTCTATCCCGACAATCGGTGATTTAAAATATTGACTAATTGTTATATTTTTTTAATAAGCCACTTATAAAATCAATATTTTTTCAAGATTGGCAGATAACGGTCTCTCTGGTTGTAGTCCCGTTGTAGATGTGCCAAGCTAAACAAGCTGAGAAAAAGAGCATACAAACCATGCCTAAATGAGAGAGCTATAGAACGTCTACTCGACCATGAATTTATTGAAGAATAGTATCAACAAGAATATGCTTTGAGATGATCGGCGATTTTCGGCGCATAAAAAACAGGACTGGGAGCGGAGGGAGAGGAGAAAGCGAGATAATCCCAGTCCTGTTAAATGCCTCATTAATTATATATTGAGGTTCTCTTTAAATTTATACTGTTTTTTGCAAACACAAGTTCACCTGTGGCAAAAAATAATATACGCGGGAAATTTCTCCACGGCACTTATTATTTACAGAAAAGCAGTTTGTTCGCTCAAATATAAACGACAATTATCATATTTCACTATTCATGGGCAAGAAGGACAGCAAAATATAATTCAGTTACCGCGGAATATAAAAAGTTCCGCCTGGGCTTACGTGGTCGGGATAAGGCAGGGTCCCATCGGGCTTGATAGAAATTTTCATACTCTTAGCATTTGCTGGGGTGTATGTTTCAACACGACCGTCGATAAAACCGGCACTAAGGTTAACGGTGATTGAATCCAGGGAAAGTTCTCCGGTACGGTTGTGTTGTGACCAGAAATCACAGGAAACAGATGTTCCGGGTGTAACAGATGCACCGTTAAATTTTTCACAACTGCCATAAGCCTCCCGGGCGCCATAAGCCAGCTCATTTCGCCAGTGGCCATAGCCGAAATAATCACTAATTAATAATTTACTTTCATAACTCTGCTGACTCGTAGATTGAGGTCCCACAAAAGGACGTCCTGTTTCTTCAAGATAGCCGATATAATTCCAGTATAGGCAATAGGTGCCGAACAAAGGATCTTCGGCGGCAGTACTGGTCATTGGATTGTCCCATGTATCACCTGCTTCCCAGGCCTCCTGAGCATACCGGTATTTTGAAGGAGAAGATTGACAAAACATAGTAGAGGATGATTCAATATAACCTTTCAAGTACTCACTTACGGAGCGATATGTTGTTGGAGTTTGTTTTCGAAAACCGGCAAGGACCGTCGGTTCCTGCCAGCTCCAGTGGCTTACCGGCCCCAATTTAGCCACCGAATCAGGGAATCGACCGTCATTATCCGATGAGTAGCACAGTACACCAATGACGATCAGTCTCTGGTTATTCTTCGACAGCATTGAGCGGACAGACCTTCTGGCTTTCGAAAGTGCGGGCAAAAGGATCCCCAACAACAGGCTGCAGATGGACAATACCACCAGCAGCTCCACTAATGTGAAGGCGGTTTTACGATTTCTATAAAAAATCAATCTCACGGTATCTCAGTTTTCTTTACTTGATCTTAGTTCCTCTAATTGTTAAGGTTCTGTAAACATCCAGTTCTCAATTAATATATGTAAGTCCTCCGTTAATACCTGCCCATTGAAATTCACATCTGCCTTTAAAGGCCATGGACTCTTGCCTGCAAAGGGAGTACCTCCGTATGCTCCCATATTCACCCTGCCTCCATTGGGCATAGATTCACGCATCGGATTGACAACTGCCGGCCCCGCATCAATGCAGGAGCTGTGATATTCATCTAAAACCCAGTTTTCTGGTTTGGGCTTCGGCGCATTACTCTGGTCCGGCAGATACCTGCCAATCTGAGACTGTAGATGATAATCTTCATTATTCGGATCTGCAAAAAGAGGATCAAGGCTTATGTTTCCTTCACCATCAACAATCCTCTCGATACAGGAATATGTTACATTGGGAGCATAAGCTTCCGTGAAAATGTCGCTGTATGTATTATCCCAAAGTATACAGCTCTCGATTTGAGGAAATGAATATCCCCACACGTCGATTCCATAATCATTGCCCACGATAGTCAGATTGTTCAGGGTGGGGCTGCTGCCTGAAATAGATATGCCAACCACACTGTCTTTGATTATGAAGTTTTCAAGTACGGAATCCGCCTGTTCACCGAAATAAAACAATACCCCATAATCTCCCTGTGATTTAATTATTGCAGCATCAGCGGCACTTTTTATCGTTATAGCCTTTTGTTGAAAATTGATTGGCCCATTGTAGACTCCCGGCCAGACGAGAATCATGTCACCATTATCCGCCACTTCGATTGCATGCTGAATCGTCTCGAAAGCCGTCTGTCGTTTCAGCCCGTCGTTGTTATCATTTCCTGTTTCAGTATCAACATGATATCTCTCGCGATAGAAAATTTCACCCACTGACAATGCATAGTTATAAAGGCGGACATTGTCGATATATCCCTCCCACCAGTAAGCCAGCTCCGGTTGTTCCGGATCACCACCTATCCAGATATCGTATGTGTTTGGATTAATCGTGCCGGGAGAATTAGCTTCTCCATCAAGAGAACCATCCAGATAAATATACACCTTTTTCTCAAGCTGATCGCATACACCCGCCACATGATACCAGGCGCCGTCAACAAGGCTTGTTGAACCGGAAATGTAAGAAGGCCCCGAAAGTCCATTGCAGGAAAGGAATACCCTGTTACTTTGACCCTCGATTCCGAACTGCCAACTGCTCTGACCTTTGGAAATGATAATTTGGTTCTGATTATTGCCGGCGGTCTGAATCCAGGCATCAATGGTAAAAGAGTCCGTAAACACCGGATAGTTCGTTGCGTCTATCGCAATATAGTCCTCTCCATCCATATAGATGGCCCCGGACCCGATTTTTGCCTCCGGCCTCGTTACCCAAATTGGGTCTCCATAAACTACACCGTCATAAAAAGACTGGCTGTCCGCGGCATCTCCATCCAGTCGCCAATAGGAGATCATTTGTGACGGCAAGCCGTGAGGACCCCAGGCGAGTCTTTGGGTCCATGAATTTGACAACACTGCAAAGTCACACAGGTTAACAATACCATCTTCAGTAAAATCGCATTGATTGTATGCCAGCGCGCAGGGACAGACCGATAGAAATAAGGCCACAAGCAGCAGCCTATATGCACCCTCTAATCTATCTGTAATTGAATGTTTCTTCATCTTTCTTTACAGGTTCCCCGCAACCAGTTCTGCAAGCCAGTAAATCCGCTCTCTTTTTATAGAGCTGGAAGATTTTTTAAGAACAGGTTTTTTGAATAGTTCAAGGTTTGCGGGAGCCGTCATTGAATATTGAAATATTATATCACCACATGGACTTGCCGATTCGTCAAAGAACGAGATTTTCTCTATGAGATCTTTGTACAGGTCAATTGTATATTCAATCGTCCCCTTCGGATGAAGAAGAGATACTTTGCATAGAGCTTCGTCAGAGAGCAATTCCGTTTTAAATGCAATCCTGCTCAAGGCGGCATCACGGCGAACCGTATCGATACAGTGTAGCCCCATCCAGGGCTTGTTCAGGCCTGTCAAAAATGTCTGTGCCGGATAGGAGGCTATGGGACCGTTTGAATTTTTCATGACCGCACTATTACCGCCGTCAAAAAGCTCAATTACATCATCAATCTTTATGGCAAACCATGCCGGTTTTGTTTGGCTTACGGGATATTTGAAGGGAATTTGCCCCAAGCCGCTGATTTCACGGTCTTTAAAAGTCCCTTTCATAGTAAAATAACACCAGCCCTGTTGGTGGATACTGTCACGCCTATCTATAACAGTTGATTCCGCAGGCCAGTTATACTGGAAGCGTTCTTCCATTAAAGCATCATAGTGCTGCACAGAAAAGGTAATATTGTTTGTTCCTTTCTGTTTTGAAGCAGCGATCAACAAATCACGTGTGGCCGAAAAATTCATAAGAGGATTTGACTGCCGATTTTCATAGTTGCCAAGGAACATTGCAAGTTCCGGGCTGTCTGTGGGAAGGAGCATGACGGAAAAATCAGGGTTCCAATAGTGATGATTATTGACCGTCACCTTTTGGCCCATGTTCTCAAGGAAGTAATTACCATTATCATTTTGAAGCACCTGGTAAGAAGTTTTTGCTGTAGATATTGACAGCCTCATCATGATGGGACCGTCACTGCCTCCGGGATAGTAGTAGTATCCTTCGATATCTGTATTCTCTGATGTGATGGAACTATCCTGTACAACAGCGTGTGTTTGCTGATGCGGGGGTTGTAAAGTATCATTGGAGTGATTTAAAGAAGCACCGGCAATAATCCCCAGCGTGATTACACCTCCGGCGGATAAAGTAAGGGCGGTTTTCGTTGTTGCAATGGCAACGGTTGTTGCAAGTGCTCCTATACCAAGTGTTGATGAAGTAACGCATATCTGAGCAGCCACTGCTTCATTTGGGGCTGTCATTTTTCCAAAGATAATTAATGCCGCCAAAAGGCTTTTTTTACCAAATCCGGATTTGAAAAGCTGCTTTTGAAGTTTTTTCCTGGCCCTGTAGAAAAGGAGCCGGCTGTTTAGTTCTGATACTCCAACAACATCGGCAATCTGGGAGTAAGGCATATCATCATAGCATCTCAATGACAGAACAGCCTTTTGCCGATCCGTTAATTTTGACATAGCGTAAAAGATGGCTTGTTTGATTTCACTGTTGATTACATTTGCCAGACCTTCAAGGTTCAGAGGTTTCCTCGTCAATTCTTCTGCGTGCTTTTGCAGGAGGTGTTTTCGGCGAGTCTGAATTCTTGAATGCGAACGGATCTTGTTCAATGCAATCTTACACAGCCAGGACCAGAAATGGTCGCTTTCTCTTAATTGTCCAAATATTTTATACATTTCTAAAATTGTCTCCTGCACAATCTCATCTACCAAGTCCTCTGATAACGTGATACGAAATATATAACTTCGAAGAGACTCGTGGATGATTTCCACCAATTTAGGTAGCGCATCTTTGTTTCCCTGAAGAGCCTGCTCAACAAGTTCTTTATACTCATGCGGTACGACCACTGAAAAACACCCATATAAGGTGCCCGAGAGCACAGATTTGTTACAATAAATTTATCGACTTTCTCAAGATTCTCTGGAAGAGATTCCTGAAAGATAATTATATAATATTTTGTGAAAAAAGTCAACCTGTCTATAGCACCTTTCGTGAAAAAAGCCTCAACTGTTTGCACAGAAGAGGCTTTCATGAAAATCAATTTTTGATCTTTGTATTGTGTAACATACAATTATGCACCACGGCAAGCTCTCTAAAGCAAATAACTTTTTATTCTCCTCCATATCTGATTACGTATTTTGAGTCGATTCTGCCCGCCGGCACCATCTTTTTTCTGCTCACGGGTTCGAGTTTGGTCCTTATCCGGCTCACCGTCATCGTTGGCTTTCAGGACACCTTCTTCCTGACAAGAGCCATCCTGTTTCTTTTCACGCAGTTGGTCCCGCTTCTGGTCCCGAACCTGGTCACAGGGCTGCTCGCAGGTTTGATCACAGATATGTTCACAAATCTTTTTTCGTTCGCGGGTCCGAATTTGGTCCTTAACCGGCTCCGGATCTTCATCACCGAGAATGCTCTTTAAAAACGCTAAGAATTCCTCATCTTCTTCCTGACAAGAGCCATCCCGTTTCTGTTCACGCAGTTGGTCCCGTTTCTGATCCCGTAGTTGATCTCGTAACTGGTCCTGGATCTTTTTCCGCTCACGGGTTCGCGTTTGGTCCTGTACCGGCTCATTATCAATGGCTTTCAGGACATCTTCATCCTGACAGGAACCGTCCTGTTTCTTTTCACGCAGTTGGTCCCGTTTCTGCTCCCGTAGCTGATCCTGTATCTGTTTGTAGATCTTTTTTTGTTCTCTGATTCTGTCTCTCTGCTTCTCATCCGCCTTCGCTGAAGCAATCATGATACCGGCGATCATCAACACAATTAAAATAGTTTTGTTCTTCATTGTTACTCCTTTCTTTTTCTAAGATAAACGACTGATTTTTTTGGGCCCGATTCAAAAAACAACTCTAAACTATCCTGTGCTCTATAAATCTAACGAATATGACTCGCTGTTCCCTGCGTAATCATGCTGTTTTTTAAGAATATTCATTGATTTCGAAAAAGTTTTCGTTGAATAACAAAAAAATCATTCGAAAAGAATATTTTCTGTAACAAATCCATATCTCACGCACCATTCATGGGAAATTTATTACCCTCAAAAAGGGCCGACTGTGATTAAAGTGCATAACAAACCCGAAAAATTAGAGAATTTGGAGTAGAGTAATGAAAAACTCGCGTAAAGAAAAATTTATCCTCTCAGTAATTGTTGTATTAAGCTCATTATTGTCTTCGGTCTATGCCATCCCTCCTGGTGACCTATGTCAGGATGCAATACTCCTTTCTGAGTCAATCCCTTATATCGGAAATAGTAGTGGGGCAACAGGCACCTCAACCAGCAGTTGTTCATATAATGATACAAAAGATGTCTGGCATAGTTTTACACCCTCACAAAATGGCAACTACACCCTAAGCATGTGTGGAAGTTCGTTTGACACAACCTTATCCGTTTATGATGCATGCGGCGGAAATGAACTGGCCTGTAACGATGATATATGCAGTGTTTATTCCGAGGTCGTGGTGGAGCTGACCGCAGGACAGACTTATCTGGTTCGTGTAGCCGGATACAACGGTGCAACCGGTGTATATATCCTGGAGGCGACAAAACGGCCCGCTCCACCGGCAAACGATGAATTTGTCGGCGCTATCGAAGTCTTTGAAAATGTTCCTTATCAAGGCGATACATCAGGAGCTACGGGAGACACCGCCTGCAGTTGCGCGCAGGGTTATGATTTCTATGATGTCTGGCATTTATTCATCCCGCCTGTAACAACGGAATATTCGATCAGTCTCTGCAACAGTTTATTTGATACGACCTTATCAGTGTTCGATGATCAGGGTGTGGAGATCGGCTGTAATGATGACAGCTGCGGGACGCAATCCAAACTGAACTTAATGATGACAGGCGGACAGGCCTATTATATAAGAATCGCGGGATTTGACGGAGATACCGGAGATTATCTGTTAAATATCACCCGTTATCTGCAAGAGCCCCTGAACGACAAATGTGCCGATGCAACCGAACTATTTCTGGACACTTCATATTACGGAACCACAATCGGAGCAAAAGGGACAGGCACAAGCAGTTGTTCAGAGAACGACAGGCTGGATGTATGGCATTATTTTGTTCCTTTACAGGCCGGATACCACACAATCAGTCTTTGCGGCAGCAGTTTCAATACAACCTTGGCCGTATATGACAGTTGTAATGGAGTCGAGCTGGCATGTAATGACAATATGTGTGACACTCAATCCGAAGTGGTTGTCTATCTTACAACCGGACAGACTTATCTGATTCGTATTGCAGGAGTAGGCCAAAAAACCGGCGACTATGTCATTCTTATCTCCGAACGCTTAATTCAACCGCCGAACGATGATTGCAATAATGCCATCGAAGTTTTTGAAGATGTTACCTGTGATGGAGACAATATAGGGGCTTTAGGAGATACAGGAAGCAGTTGCGGTTATTATTTTGACTTTTATGATGTTTGGCACAGTTTCACACCCGCCCAAACCAAAGACTATTTGATTAGCCTCTGCGGCAGTGATTTCGATACAACACTCTCTCTCTATGACGCCTGCATGGGTATGGAACTTGCCTGTAACGACGATAGTTGTGATGGACAGTCTGAATTAGTACTTTCACTGACCTCGGGACAGACCTACTTGATCCGCGTCGCCGGCTATGATGGTGACATGGGCATTTACTCTTTGACCATCACAGAAAGCGTGCCTCCGCCAATAAACGATGATTGCCCAAATTCGGTCCCTTTACAACTGGATGTGCCGTATACAGGCTCAACCGTAAGCGCCAGCGGCAGTTCTGTCAGTACATGCAGCGACG
>JAOUFU010000700.1 GCA_029858035.1 Phycisphaerae bacterium | reverse complement strand
CAACGTCTCTTCTTCTGACACTTGAGGTTGTTCCTGTTTAAAACTAGTCAGCGCCGTCCTGATATGTTCTTCTGCATCTGCGAGTGCATCTTGAATCGTCGCAACATCGCTGTCTTTGAGTTCCGTTTTTAATTGATCCAGATATTCTTCAATTGATCTAATCATCTTTATACTCCTTTAATCGCCTTGTCGACGAACAATTTCATCTGTTTCCAAACACCCTGCCAAACGACAAGAGTCTCTTTTCCTTCAGCTGTAATTTCATAATACTTGCGCGGTGGACCTGAGACCGAAGGTTCTACCTTACTATCCAACAACCCACTATTTTCAAGCGAACGCAGGACCGGATACAATGCGCCCTGTTTTAGGAAGGGTACCTCTTCTCCGCTGTAATCATCTAACAGTTTAGCGATCTGATAACCATACATAGGTTCTATACTCTTATCCAATACACTAAGCAGGACAAGAGAAGCAATACCCGAATTCAATTCTTTCTGGAATTTCTTGGTGAGAGTGAGAGAATTAATCATTGTGCCTCCTTTCTATAGAGTTGACTTCATGCTATTGTGAATATAATAGTAGCACTAGGTTAATATTATATCAAGGATTTAAACAGAAACGCCCTCCTGCACCGGAGGGCGTTTCTGTTTAATAAGAAATATTATGGGACAGGGCGTAAAGCCAGTTGTGGTTTCTCGCGTGCGGTAGCGAAGAGTCCACTCGGAATATTTATTGGTGTAAAAGTTCCTCCACTTTGAATATCTTTGAAGGGGACATAATAGAGGGAAATATCACTGCGGTCAAACCTTTGGAAGGCAAACATAACATATTTTCCATCCGGGCTCCAACGCACGTCACGATAACAACATTGTCCATTGATTGGATTGAGTTTGGTGAACTCTTGTGTATTCCCGTCATATAAATAAAAATTGCCAAACCCATCGTTACGGATCGAGTCGTTAAACAGAACCAAGTTACCGCCATTCCAATCGAAACTTTCTACTTTTCTTTCACTTTCACTTTCAAATTGAAGACGGGCACCGGGAATCGTGTCTAGTCGGGATAGTTCCACATTTACGCAATTTTCAACATCAACACCCAAAATAAAAAGCTGGTCTGAGTTGACAAAGCGGGGAGCAATGACATGCGCTATAAGCTGGGAATTTTCCTTGCCCCATAACACTTCACGAAACGCAAACTGGGTATAAAAACAATCTCCCTTTATATTAAATAACTCAAACCGCGACGTGACTGTTTTCAATAGTTCGATATCGAACGGGAGAATATTCAAAGTACGCTGAACACTGATCGCCACAAATTTCGCATCTGGCGAGACATAAAATCCTTCCAGAATCTCATCCCCCGAATAACATGAAAGTTTCTGGGTTTCTTTTGTGTTGGCATCCAGAAGATAAGCGCAATTACGGGATATATACACAAGCCGGTTTCCGGATATCCATTGCAGGTTCGATTTGGGAGAGTTTTCCGAGCGGACTTGTACTAAACCACTTCCATCAATGTTCATAAGGTAAATCTTATTACCAGATACAAGTGCAATTTGGTCTGCACCACCGGGAATGCCATCTTCTGGAGTTGCTTCTGGTGTCAATACAGTATCAACGCCAGGTACAGATGAAGGTGAATTAAATAATTCAGTGGAAGGAACTGTTGTAAATAATGAGATCGGGCTTACAGTCAAAGTTGGAGCGGCTGCAAGAAAAGGCACATCTCCTCCACGTGAAAACATCCAAAAGAAGGCAAGTAGGACAGCTATACTCCCTATTATCCATAACGCACTGCTACGCATTGCAACTGAACGACCATATCGGTCAAAAGTTTTAGTCTCACCATCATCCCCAAATGCTGCTTTTCTCAAGGCTCGTGTAAAATGAGCCGGCGTAACGTAACGATCCCGTTTATCATCTGCCAGTGAAATTTTGATGATCTCTTCCATTTCCAGAGGCAATTCAGGAACTTCGTTCAAAATATTAGGAATGGATTCGTTGGATGGCTTAATATTCCCATTATTAGTATCAATTGCAAACGGGATTTTACCGCTCAGCATTTGATACACTACCACCCCCATGCTATACACATCGCTTCGCTCGTCCACAGCTTCGTTATTGATTTGTTCCGGGCTCATATAACCGGGCGTACCAAATTGACCTTCAGTTGCCGGGGCGTC
>JAOUFU010000005.1 GCA_029858035.1 Phycisphaerae bacterium | reverse complement strand
CCATCGGCGCTAGGCTTGCCTACCGTCCCGTTGACCGCCACCATCATATCATGGATGTAGTTGTCCAGGATTTCGCAGTGGCTGGCGCGCAACTGGACGGCCGTGCCCGGCTTGTCGGCGGAGATCTCGAAGCCCTCCACGCGGATGTAGCTCGCCTCCATGTCGAAGCCGGCCACGGTCGCCGAACGCCGGGGAGTCGCCACGAAGGCGACAGGCCTGCCCTCTGTGCCGCCGGCCTTGACCTTGACGCGTTCGTCATACTTGCCCGCCATGACGTATACGGTGTCGCCCGACTTGGCCACATCGGCCGCGTGCTGTACGGTCTTGAAGGACATCTGCTCAGTTCCCGGATTGGTGTCGGCCGCGCCGGGGGCCGCCTTGTCAACCACGTACGTGGCCGCCCGAATATGCCCAAGAGCGACATCATCAATGGCGCCGGCTTCTCCGCCATCAGCCGGACGCTTGCAGCTGGTGAAGTCGTAAAGAAACGGTCCGTTGAACTCCCACGCGTAGAGTTCATCGATCGTCGTCTTCGCGTCGGCCAGTGTACCGCGGGCGATGCGCATGAAATCGATCGCACCTTCCAGATTGTGCCCCTTCGGCGTGCCACCCACGTAGAGATCGGCATCGTTGTCCAGTGAGGCGTCCGCTGCGGATTGGCCCAGCCGTAATCCGCCCTTCAGAAGCTGCCGCCTGCGCATGCGCCACCGCGTCATAGGAATAAATGAGTGCCAAGACAGACAGGTTTAATGTTATTTTCAGCATTGTTCTCATCTTGTCACCTCTTTCATTTGCCTATCGGGACTCTAATGCTCGTACGGCACATTGCCTGAGTCCTTGACCGGTCCCACGGCCGACATATCCCACGGCTCAAACCCAATCTTGGCGGCGGGAGAATCCGGCTTCAGGCGAAATTCGCCGTGCTCCGGATCTAAAAACAACGGGTCCGCGATAAGGGTATCGGCGTCTTGTCCCGCCGCCTGCCAGTCATTCCAGCTTTTGCCACTAAACGTGATTGGTGCTCCTGAAGCATTCCAGTAAAGATTACTTTTGAAAGAGAAGTTACGGTTTTGATCGTTCCAGTATCCGACCAACTGGCCCTGCCGGTAATAAACGATGTTCCGCAAAAATGCATATTCCTGCTCGGGCCCGGAAGTTGCGCCGGCGCGTTGGACCTGGCACTGTTCGCCGAAAGCAAAAATATTATTCCGGACGGTGATCTTCCGGTTGATGTGCGCGAAGAAGGGACTGGAACTGCACCGATAGACCACATTCTTCTCGATCAGAATTTCGCTGCTTCCTTCATCCGGATAGATCCCCCACCCGCCGTAAGCGCGGGCCTTTACGTCATGAATCAGATTATACCGAAGCCGCGTACCCGGAGAGACTCCAAGCGTGTAGATTCCCCCCATATCGCTTAACAGGCCGTGCCCCAGGTCATGTATGTGATTATATTCAATGATGTTATTCACCGCCTTGCTGGGCTTGAAATTCCACTGCCAGCCGACAGAAATTCCTGAGTAATTGAGATCCTGAATATGGTTGTGAATAATATTGTTTCCGGCACTATGTCCGACCCAAATACCAACTGCGCTCATGAACAGCCGTCCTGCGTGGACAATCTCGTTGTTTGCTACCGTTGTGCGTTCGCTGTCATGCCCGACTTTGATGCCGCCTCCGCCCAAATCAGTCAGCCGATTGTGCGAAATCTCGATGTCCCGGCATCCGGCGCCCAACTCGATAGCATACGTGCCCACGTGTTCCACACTACATTGGATGATGGCAGACCGGCTTGCGTGTGTAAGGAATATAGCTCCCGGCACGTCTGCAGCGGCCTGAGATGATATCGCCCAGTCCGGCGGGGGCGGCCATTCCGTGTGGGCAAAGGTGATGCCCTCGAATCTGACGAACCGCACCGGCGCATCCTCCCGGCCAACAATCCTCACCAATTGCGACAACCTCGGAGCGACGAATTCAACCTTGCCCATGTCCTGACTTCCTATGGGCAGGTAATACAACCGATCCAGCGGTCGGTCAAGATACCATTGGCCCGGCTTCTCAAGTGCCTCAAGAACATTCTCCACCCAGTAGGTGGAGGGCTTTGTGTGATAAAGCTCGACCAGATTAAACCGGCTCGGGCGTTCAAAGGTCACGATGCGCTTGTCCGGATCGACCTGCTGTATGGGAAGCCGGTTGTCCACCCAGCGGCAGCAAGCCACTACCTCCACATCAACAAGATTGTGCCAGCGCTGAATATCAGTACCTGAATAGACAAATCGTCTGACCGGTTCGGCCCAGGTCTCGTTGGAAATCTTCAAGTCGGGCAGGGCCTCGATCTGGTATTCCCCCTCTTTGGGCACTCGCGTTCGCGGCCGGCGCTGGCTGTTCACGAAAAGCTGACGGAAATTCCACCGGCCTTCTCTCACCTCTGGAATATCGATTACCCAGGTTTTCCGGCCGTTTACCTCGCCCCATTTGCCGCCTTCAAAGCGGCGTCCTCCGCTTATGACAACTTCCTCTCCAGACGCGGCCGCGTAAATGATCGGAGAACCTTGCCGACCGGAATCTTCCGGACCGAACTCCAGCGGCGAGTCGAGGTAATACGTTCCACCGCGCAGTGTCACTCGAACGGCGGACTGGGGATCCGTCTTTCGGATGCTCCGCACGGCCTGCTGCGCCCGCCCAATCGTCGCGAACGGCCCGTCGTTCTCACCTGGCTCGGCCCGCTTTCCAGACCACGTATCCCTACCGTGTCCGGAGACGAAGAAGTCCACCGCTCGCGAACATACCGACATACTTGATACCATCACAATTATCACAATAGCTGCCCACAAGATGCCTCGGTGAGTCAGGATTCGAACTTGCGCCATCAGACATTTTCCTTTTCTGTCCTCATCTTTATAACATGGCCTCACATGCAAACTATTCATTGTGACTGCCTTTCATTATGTTATCCTTTCTTACACTAATAATATGCTGTCATACCTCCCAGGGAGCACGAGTGAAACCAGGCGAAGTTTCATTGTGCCCTACTGATTGTGCGGAGTCTTGGCTTTGAGTATGGCATCTTCGGTCGAGCGCATGATGTCTTGCCAATACTCGATCCCGTTGGAATGTTCGTCATGGCCAGTGAAGACTATTTCCGGCTTCAGGGGTAGGATGCGCTCGCGAAGGATTTCCATGACCTTGCGAGCTTTCGGCACATCGCCCCAGCAGCGATTGAGAATGTGGCTGTTCCCATGAAAGCCGATATCACCGGTGAGAAAGATCCGCCGGCCACTGAGATTCAAAACATAGACGACGGTATCGAAACTGTGCCCAGGGACGAAGATCGCCTGGATGTCGAGACCGTCGAGGGTGAAGTGTGTGGTGTCACCAGGGCTGGCCAGGGGTAAAGGCTGGTCGATAGCGCAAGGGCCCCAGATGCCGTAGTGGTTCAATGTAGGGATCATCCATGTTGCGGGGAACGCTGCGGGTGCCGGCGCCACGACTTTTGCGCCCATGCTCCGCCACAAGTAGGCCCCGCCGATGTGGTCACCGTGAGTGTGGCTCAGAAGTAGATAATTAATCTGCCGAGGGTCAACGCCGGCGGCCTTAACCCGCTCCAGAGTTAAGGAGACCGCGGAAGTCCCGCCGGAGTCCACGAGGATACCACCCTTGGGCGTTTTGATCAGCCAGATGTCGCCGACGTAGGCATGTTCCGGACCGAAACGGCCGACACGGTAGATTGGGATGCCATCGAAAACCGGCTTGAGTGGTTGGGCCACCGGCGGGGCTTGTCGCACTGGGATGCTTGCGTGCCAGGCGGTCCTGCCGTCAGACTCCATCCGCCAAATCTCGCCTTTCTGAGTTCCAGCGATGGCGAATCGGCCATCAGCGCTCCACCACAGCCTCGCCGGGCCGCCCACTTCGATTGTGGCCTGCACGGTGCCGTCGTAGCGAACAAGGTAGAGCCGGCCGTTCCAACAGGAGGCTAACGTGGTCTGGCCTTGAGGATGCAGGGCGAAGTCGGACACAGCATCCGGGAATTGCCAGGACATTGACCATTGTGCGCGCGTTATATCGAAGACGAAAACCCGATTGGCCTTATCGTCGGCTGGCAGCCAAGGGCAGCCCGCAAGCCCACGGGCGAACCAACTCATCGGGACGCACCATGCCAGGCTGCCATCTGGTGAGAGGTGGACCTCGAAGAGCCCTGGCTCGGGCAGCGCGGCGCGTGCCAGTTCTTCGCCCTCGGCACCAAACACTCGCAAAGTCCCCTCTTGCCGTGGACAGAGCCAGAGGGGATGACGCGGGCTCCAATTGGGATGGATGTGCTCTTGGCCAATACGCGCATATCCAGCGTATTCCGTGCAAGCCACGCGGCTGGCGTCATGGCTGGCTGCAACGGAGATCGCTGCCTGGAACGGCACCATGGCAAACGGCGTCATGTGAAAGTCATCGGCTAACGGGCGGAACTCGTCAGTTGGTTCCGGCGGGAGCGGCACCTCAGGCGCCGGGGAGATGGGTTTTGTCTTCCAGCGGACCATGCCGGTTGTGCCGTCGATAGCAGCAAGCGTGATCCCTGGCGACCCCAGACTCGCAACACCCCGCACTTTGGACTTGCGGTTATCCACCGCGAAGTATCCACACACCAGAACACAGCCATCGGCACTGGCCGCCATCCGCCAAGCCCGCTTACCAAGGTTCGGACGACGACACCACTGGCCGGGTTTCTCTGTAGCCTTGTCGTCGAAGTGAAATGGAGTGGTGAAGAGCCCTCCTTTGGTCGCGGTCAGCATGTCGGCCAACAGGCTGGCCATCCAGCCCGTCCGCCAGTTTCCGGTGCCGTAGCGCATCCACCCCAATTCCCAGCCATCGTCACATCCATAAATGTTCGTGTCGTTTTCGCCGTCAAAAAAAGCAAGCGTTGGGTTTGGGTCCGTGAAGCGTGAGTAAGCCAGCCCTACCGCGAAACGCTTACCCTCGGGGAGGAAGGCGACCTGGCCAGGAGCCCACGGTTCGAGATACCGCCCCCAGAGGACACGGCCATCCTCGGCCAGCAACCAGAAGTTATGGTCGTGGCGGAAGGCCATCGTCGTTACTGCGAGTTGGCGGCCATCGGGGCTGATTGCCAATGCCGAGACGCTCTGCGGCGAAAGGAATTTACCTTGGCGTAGGGATTTCGGAACGCGGCTAGATTCGGGTGGAGCAATAGTGCGTTCGAGATAATCCACTGCCGTTTTGAGCTTTGTACCATTGGCACTGCCCATCAGCAGCGGGTGCTTTGCGAAATCCGTATCCTCTGGTCCATCAATGGCAAAACCACCGAAATAAACACCTTCCTCGAAAATCACCTCTCGGATGTCTGCATCGTTCGCCAATCTCTCGCGGAGCATGCCCAGAGAATCGGTTGATTTGACATGCACAGTAGTCGAGGCCGAGACCCATGTGGCGGCGAAGAGGCACTCCAGTATCAGCAGATAAGTTTTAGTCTTCATTTTATTTTCCATGTCATCTATCAATATTCATTTATGGCTGCTCCGGCGGAATCCTCGGACCGATACCTTACAGGAAGAGGTTATTGCCAAAGCGCACCTCGCCGCCACCGGCGTTCCAATAGAGGAGCCGCGCAGTCATCGGATTGATTTTCCGATTTCGATGAGCTGGTTGAGGTGGGGCTTATAAATCGTGCCGTCATAGGAAACATGCACGTCCATTGTTACCACGCCACCCTGGGAATTGACGGTCTTGACATAGTCAATCATGTACTGGTCACTGTTTATCGGCCCGTCCTTGCGGGCCCAGTATGTACCGAGAAACGATAATATATGCCACTGCATTCCCGCCGGGGCCGGATTCGACTTAGGTGTCGCCGCGAACTTGTTCTGCTCACCTGCGGTATAATCCTGCTGGTCCGTCAGTCGGTTAAAAGCATATCCGATATCCGCACCGGGATTGAAAGCAAGGATACTCTGAGGATTCCCCGCCCGACAGGCGTCGGCCCACGTATTCCAGTTGTAGGGCTTACGCAGGTCATCCCACCCCACGGTATTGTAAGACCCGTCAAACCACCACCCGGAGACTTTGCGCCCGTAGCGAAGCGACCATTCGCGGATGACTTCGGACCATTTGCCGGTGAACTCCTGCGGGGCGGGCTGCCTCTCATGGACATCGCCAAGGCCGGCCATCGCCTGCTTGTCCCTCTGTGGGGATCGCGAGGGAAGATACAACATCAGACGAATTCCACGCTTGGCCAGTGCATCGCCAATCTCCATTGGAAGATCACGCTTCGAGCAGCGCTTGCCGCTCTTGTAGCCGGCATATTTTTCATACATTGCGTTCGGGCCGCAATAATACCCGGAGTTCTGGCCCAGTGTAAAAACTACATATCCCGCTTTTGTCCTGGCAATCTGGTCGGCGAATTGTTCGACATCAAACGAATTAATCCTGCTGTTCCACTCATCACCCTGCCCGAGGTAATGGACAAACACGCCGAATTTCGCCTTGCCAAACCATTGTCTACCCTTTTCACGAGCCACCAACCGCTTCGTTCGACTTGATGCGTCGCTCCCGGCAATCAAGACCATCATCGCCAGGGCGAAATTCAAAAATAATCGCTTATACATCGTTGCTCCTTATCTATATGCCAATATCTTCGGGGATGGTTTATCTTTTCAATCTCAATCACCACACCAAAACAGAACAAGCTAAACACACTCCGTCCCCGTCGGATGTCTCAGTAACCGCCTATCTCCGTATATTGGCTTGCTCTGCAGATAATACCGTACATCATATATAACAAGAATTTACTTTCGCACAAGAGGCAAATGCTCAGCATGAGCACTCATATCACTACGTGCCTGAATTGGAAAATGAGTACAACGGGACTTTAACCTGCTGGCTTGCGGCCTTGTCAGTTGTCCTAATTACATATTTACAAAAGCAGCACAATAATATCGCGCACATTTATCATTTTAGCCAGTCACCAACCGGTATTTGCTCTACGGCATGGCGCAGTACAGGATCAACATTCGTGTATACCTTGTTTGTCAGATTTGGTGAAGAGTGCTCCAGCAGCTTCTGCGTCACAGCTGTTGAAACTCCATGTTGTGCAAGAACTGAACCGAAGGTCTTTCTAAGATCATGAAATTTTAAATCTAATAGTCCAGCTTTTTTGCATATTTTCTTCCAACGTTTGTAATTGAAATTATCGTCGAATAATTTTTGCTGATCAGGCTGGAGCACCGCTTCGGACCATCAAGCCGATTTACCTTCGCAGTCATTACTATCCTCTCATACATCTTCATCAACTTAGCTGGCGTTCTGTTCGCAGGCGGCCTGGCCCTGCACGCCATCTTCGGCGTGAACCTCTGGCTGGCCATAATCGCGCTGGCGGTGGTCGCCGGGGCGTACACCGTCGCGGGCGGGCTGGCCTCGGTTGTCTGGACGGATCTGCTTCAGGCCATACTGCTCCTGGGCGGCGGTCTGCTCGTGTTTTTTCTCGGTCTGAACGAAGTCGGAGGCTGGGAGGCTATGCGCGGTACCGGCGACCGTGCGCATCTGATCCTCTCAGCCGCCCACCCCGAACTGCCCTGGACCGGCATACTTGTGCTGACTGTTTCGACGCATCTTTGGTACTATGCCACGAACCAGTACATAAATCAGCGGGTCCTCGGTGCAAAGAGTGAGTGGGACGCTCGCGCCGGTGTCATCTTCGCCGGGTTCCTTGGAATATTTCTGACCCTGGCCGTTTGCTTCCCTGGTGTGATTGCCTATCGGTTGTTCCCGAACCTGGAGAATCCCGATCAGGCCTATCCCCGACTTGTCAGCCACCTGATCGGGCTCTTGGGATACGGAATCCGGGGGCTGTTCTTTGCCTGCCTGATCGGCGCGATCATGTCCACCATCGATTCGCTGGTGAACTCGTGTTCGACCGTCCTGACCATCGACTTCTACCAGCGCCTTTGGAAACCGTCTGCTACAGATCGCGAGATGATCCGTATCGGCCGTTACACTGCCGCGGTCGTTCTGGTGATCGGAGTGTCTTGGACCCCTGTCGTCGGCCGATGGGAAACACTGTTTGGCTATTTCCAAGAATGTTGGTTCTTTATGGCTGTACCCATCGTCGTGGTGTTCGTCTCGGCCCTGCTGTGGTCTCGTTCGAACAACTTCTCCGCCACTGCCACTCTGCTGTTATGCATTCCGATGACCTTGCTGCCGGCTATACTGAAAATACTGCATGTCGACTTTAACTCATTCGTCCTGGCGGGTATCCTCCTGGTTCCTGTCGTCGCATTCCATGTAACAATGAGTTACATGCGAGCGGCCTCCGAGCCAGCCAGGGTAAATCAATGGATCTGGAAGCGACACATGCTCTTTCTGCCGACCGGGGAGAAAATCGGTTCCAACCCATGGTACAAGAACCTCATCCTCTGGTGGAGCCTCGTAGCCGGCGCTTACGTTGCTATTTACATCATCTTCTGGTAGCTACTTTGGTGATTGGCCGCCTATGCTGCTCTTTGTCTCGTCGGCTTCACGGCGGCTTCCAGTGGAGGCGTCACGGCCGGCCGTCAAAGCTTCCCTAATGAACGCCATTTCGCCAGGTCGATATCCGCCCGGTCATTCCATTCCCAAATGTTGGTGCTCCCGCCTGCCACGGCTGCCTTGGGTACGCGGAACATGACGCTTCCGGAGTAGCGGTTGAGGCGGAAGAGAGGGCCCTGGCATTGAGCCTCCGCCTGGGTCGCCGGGATTGGCCCCCACGACCCGGAGGCGTCCTTGTAGTCGCGATTCGGGAGCGTCGTCACGGTCGCCGCACGACCGGCGTTACAGGCAATCGTGTTGTCTTCGACTACGATCCCGACCAACCCGGCTACCGGGCCGTTCTCGCTCCCCTGTCCCTGGTGGGTGGGGTCGATGCCGCCTCTGTCCTGATACTGGCACAAGATTCCCCCGCCGCCGTCGACTATCGTGTTGCCATGTATCCAGGTCTTGGAGGAAAAGGAGTAGGAGACCTTTGTGACCGGGTCGACGTACGTACCGGCGGCGCAGGGGTTGAAGAGCATGATTTCGCCGCTCCACAGATCCGGGCCGGATTTCGGCGACTTATCCCAGGGTCGAAACGCAAGGGGGATCTCGCCGCTGAGTCCGTCAAGGTCGTCGCGGCTGAACGTGCAGCCGGTGACCTCAACGCCCGCTGCCATCTCAATCGAGAGCCCGGGCCGCAAGTTGTGGTGGAAGCTAACGTTTTTGACGACATTTCCATCCCAAACATAATCGAACCACAAGCCAAAGCCGCCGTTGTGATCATACTCGCCGCCGTCGACAAGCATATCCTTTACGCCCCAGAATTTGGTGCCGCCGGCCTCCCACATGTAGTTGAATTTGCGGGCCACGTTGTTACGCGTAGAGCGGCAAGCCAAGAGCTGCACGTTGCGCCCACAGGCTTTGACGCCGATCTGGCCGTTATCCGCAAAAAGGCAGCCCCGTGCGGTCGAGGCCGAACCGAGGTACGCCCCGCCCGCTCGGTTCGAGGTGAACGTGCAGTGCTCGAGCAGCCAGCCGTTGCGATCGGCCGGGTCGGACAGCGCACGCGGCCACCCCTGGCCCGAGTCGTGGATCATGACCGCGCATTCCTGATCGGCGGAGGAGTAGTTTCTGACCACGAGATTACGCAAGGTGACCACGTACCGCGGTGCGGAGGCCTTGTAGGGAATCACGCCGACGTCGTGGATGAAACACTTGGCCGTGGCATTTCCACCATCGAGGATCGCTCCCGTTTCGCCGACGAACACCGATCCCGCCTTCGGTCGCATTTCGCCGTTTCCGGTGTGGATACCGGCTTTCAAATAGAAGACTGTATCGGTACCGTGAGAGCTTATTGCTTTCGCGAGGGCACCATCCTCAGCCGGCACGACGACAGCCCCGACAGGCATCTTCGGGGCCAGCGTGGCGCCGTACGACCCGATGACCGGCTTCAGGGCGACGACGATGGATCGGCCGTCCCGCTTCGTTGCCTTGAAAAAGATCTCGGCTCCCTCCTTGATGCCCTGTAACCGCTCCCGGAGGTTTTTGCCCGATGCCCCGAGAATCCGGGCATCCTCCGCCAGTTGAAACTCCTCATCTTTGCCGTCCACCGCCAAGCTCAGGATCCTGTGTTCCAGGTCGATCTTCTTGATTTTGCCTCGTCGAAAGCCCTCTTGAGCTTTGAGGGACGCAGTACACAGAAGCAGGGCGAGCCCTACCGGAACCAGCCAACTACTCATGGGATTCTCCTCATATTAGCCGGAATAATCAAGCGTGATACATCGGAACGGACCGACGCAACGGGACATATCGAACCGGAATAACGCACTGGGACATGTCGTAATGTTTCATATTCTCCTGCCCTCTTTTCGGGCCTGGTTGATTTGTTTTCTGCTGCGGTTCTGGTATTCTCTCAGGGTTTCGATTTTGTATTCTTTCAGAAGCTTTCGCACTCTGACGCCCGGTTTGGTCGCCTTGAAGAGCCACCACGGGGCGAGGTCTTCTTCGCTAAGATTTCGCTCGACTTCTATCTCACCGGCGTGCTCTTCAAGCATCTTCTTGACCTTTTCGCGGTTGAAGTCGTGGTGGGCGAAGGCGCGGTCGAGGTCGAGCGTGGCGATGAATTGCTTTGGTCGGGGCTTTTCGATTCGGGGTGAGGTCTTGCCGGTGATGTCGATGATGTTGCCGGCACCGACGGGAACAATGTAGTAATGATAGAGGATTGCCATGGCGTTGAGAGGGGAGCCGCCGCCGTAGGCGCTCGGCCAAAAGACGATATCGACGTCCAGGTCGTCGCACTTCTGCCAGAGTTCGGGATAGTTCAAATCGAAGCAGGTCAGGATGCTTACACGTCCGAAATCAGTCTCGAAGACTTTAACACCCTCGGTGCCAAGGTTAAGGCCTTCGCCCCAGAACACAAAGACCTTGCGATAGTAGCCGGTAACCTCGCCCTTGCGGTCTATCAGGACGGCGGTGTTGTATTTCTTGTCGCCGGCCTGTTCGCGGATGGGACAGACGACGTACATATGGTAAAGTTTAGCCAGTTCGGCGACGGCGTTTGTCGTTGGTCCGGGAATGGTTTCGGCGTTGGTGCCGGCGAATTCTTCGGGCAGGCAGGCGATATCGACGCCGTTCCGGCCGGCGGTATGAAGCTGGTCGATGGCCTCTTTTAGCTTGGCCTTGCGCTCTCCGCCGAAGCCGATGCAAATCGCCGCGACCTTGACCTGCTTTCCAGGAAGCTTGTCTCGGTCAAGCTGAGGAACGGGTTTTACGTCGGCTTGTTCGGCCGACACGACCGAGAAACAAGCGGCAATTACAAGAAAGCTCAGAAGTGATTTTCGCATTGTAATCAGGGCTTCTCCTATTCTTAACGGACATTTCCCATATAACTTCATAAACGGTGCTCTTGCACGCCACACAGTTAATAATACCACAGTCTGTACTGATTTTCAACTTACTTTCGTTGGCCGAATCGGAAAACTGCTGCTGGAGAAGAAAGTTTCTGTTTCGGGACTTACAGGACTCTTGCATTGCGGTGAAAAGTGTGGGATGATGTTTCGAGACTTGTGTCCGACAGATCATGGGAGACACATATATGAATGGAGTAATATCCAGTTGGCTGCTGCGTTTTAACGCCTCGGGTGACCTCGGTGGAATGGTGAGCGGCAAGCCCCTAACAACAACCATCAAAACCGAAACGCAATATCAATAGACTTATTTATACTTGGAGGCACTGTAAAATTATGAATCGCCGTCAATTCCTTAGAAATGTCGCGCTGGCGACATCCACACTACCGTTGATGTCGGCAGCAGCGCAACCGCAATCGCATGTACAGAGCAAGCCTAAAGTTGGCTGCCTGAGTTGGTGTTTTCACAGTCTGGGTCCCGCTGCGGACCCCGAGCCGGCCCTGGATATCATCGGCGAGCTGGGCTTTGGCGGCGTCGAGTTGATCGTGACGGCGCGAAGGGATCTCAAGGATTTCTGGACCGACACAAGGATCTACCAGCTCAATAAAAGACTCCGGCAAAATAAGTTGCTTGTGTCGCAATTCGTTCTTTTCCAGCCGGTGGTCGAGGACCTGTCGAGCACGGATCGAGCCGCTCGCGAGCAGGCACTGGCCTACTTCGAGGCGGGCTGCCGAATCGGCAAGAAGCTGGGGGCTCCGATCATCAATATCGTTGCTCCCTGGGCTCGCGAACTGAAAGGGCCGACGGGGTATCTGCCCCGTTACTACGAGATCACCAATCCTAAACCAGGACAGAAGTATCACATCGACATTGCGGAAGAATTCGATTGGGACCGGGTTTGGAACGCCTACGTAGAGACTACCAAAGCCTGCCTGTCACGGGCGAAAGCCCACGGCCTTAAGTTCTCCATCGAGCAGCACACGCATTGCTTAGTCCCGGATGCGGCTTCGTTCCTGCGGCTGTGGGACCAGATTCGCGACGACGATTTGGGCTACAATCTTGACGCGGGCTGGACACTGCTCCAGCGGGAATACCCTCCGCTCGCGATACATAAAGTCGGCAGGCACCTGATGAACGTGCATATGCGCGATATCGACGGCCTGATGCGACAGTTCCCGGCGTTCGGTCGGGGCGTGATGGACATCCAGGCGATTATCACGGCCCTCAAACAGGTCGGCTTCAACGGCTTCGCCTCCATCGAGCAGGACCAGCATCCCGGCGATCCCGACATACGAGAAACCTGCCGCGAGTACCTGCGGATAATGAGGAAGTGGATATGAAAGATCGCATATTATTCTCATCTGTAAATTGCCTTTGCTTACTGGCAGCAATTTTGGCGTGGGCTGATTGTGGATCAGGCGGGCCGCTAATTCACAATACGCAATCCGAAATCTGCAATTGGGAACCCTTAGGCCTGTCCGGCGGAGGCGGCATGTTCAGTCCCGCGATCTCGCCATCGGACCCTAACCTGATGATGCTCAACTGCGATATGAGTGCCGCCTACATCTCCGAGGACGGCGGCCACAACTGGCGGATGATTCACCATGCCCAGTTGCGCACCGACACCCAATGTCGCCCGGGCTTTCACCCGTCCGATGCCAATATAGTCTATGCCTCCTCCTCGGGCCGGCTGAAGATCAGCCGCGACCGTGGCCGGACCTTTACGCCCATCGGCGATCTCAAGGATTCCCTCTCCGGTGAAATCGCGGTCAATTCCTCAAACCCAAGCATCATGCTCGTGGGTACCCGCAACGGCCGGTGCCGGCTGTCACGCGATGCGGGCTTTACCTGGACCTCCTGTCCGGGCCCGCAGGGCCGAGTGATCGGATTCCACTTCGACCGCACAAACAAAGGCCGAACGATGTTCGCCGCCATGGACAAGAACATTTGGCGATCTGATGATGGCGGACAGACCTGGGTGGAGAGAACCGATGGGCTGCCTTGGAAAGAGATCAAGGGTTTCGGCGGAGGCTCCGATTCGGAGGGCACCATGCTCTACTGCACTGTGACCAGCAAACTGGAAAACGGCGTCTTGCGGGGGGGCGTCTACCGTTCCCGGGACCGCGGGCAGACCTGGCAGTCGGCGATGGGCCGCGGCATCAATGTGGACACAACGAAAGCCGACCGGTGGTCTTACGGTCCTATCTCACAGTACAAGCAGGTTCTTGCCACTGACGCTAGACCGTTGACAGTTTACGTCACGAATACAAGCACGGGCTTTCATCCGCCACATCATGAGACAGTCTATCGCAGCGATGACAGTGGTGACAACTGGCAAGCGACTTTCTTCCAAGACCCGCGTTTTCAACAATACAACGTGGCTCCCAACTACGTCACCGCCTCGTCGGGACAATCGTACAAAGGAGGCGATACCCCCTTCGGCGCTGCGATCTGCAACAGTGACCCGAGCCGGTTGATCCTGGTGTGGAGCCAGTCCTACGCTACCCATAATGGGGGCGACACGTGGTTCAACGGTGATACCTACCCCGCTGCCGGCCAGCAACCCAAGCCGGGCAGCGCATGGGTGTGTACCGGCCTTGTCGTCACCACGACGTGGAACTACTATATCGACCCGTTCGAAACCAACCGTCATTACATCGCCTATACGGACATCGGCTTCGCTCGGTCCATCGATAGCGGAAAGTCCTGGATTTGGTGGGACAAGAACACCTGGGCCCCATGGCGAAACACCTGCTACGAGACCGCGTTCGACCCGGACATCCCAGGCAAAATGTGGGGTGCGTTTTCCAACGTGCACGACATCCCAAACGACAACATCATTTCCGAGCGTCACAGCCACAACGGGCCCGGCGGCGTGTGCATCTCCCATGACTTCGGCGCTTCCTGGAAGCCGGAAGCGCAGGGTCTGCCGCTGCGGCCGGTGACCTCCATCGTGCTCGACCCCCGCAGCCCCAAGAACACCCGCACGCTCTACGCCGGCCTCTTCATGGAAGGCGTATACAAATCGACCGATGACGGCAAGACCTGGACGCTGAAGAAAAATGGCCTGGGCCATCCGCTGAACATCCGCGTCTCCCGTGTGATTCTGCACAAGGATGGAACACTCTTTGCGATGATCTGCGCCATGCGTCCCGCCCGGGGAAAGCCGCTCATGAGCGAGGGAGTCGGGCTGTACCGGTCCAGGGACGGCGCCGAGACCTGGGAGAAGGTCAACGCATCCCAGCTTTTTCTGTATCCCAAGGACTTTGCGGTCCACCCGCAGAACAGCAACATTATTCTGGTGGGCGTGTGCGACGCGGGCGGGGGTGATCAGTCCGGCGGTCTCTACTGCACGCAGGACGGCGGCCAAACCTGGCAGCGCATTGGCCGCCAGGCCCAACAAACCTTCGGTGGCTATTTCCACCCAAAGCACGATGGATGGATTTACATGACACTCACCGAGGGCGCTGCCGGCGCAGGTCTGTGGCTCTCGCAGGACAACGGTCAAACGTGGCAGGCGTTCGACGATTTGCCCTTCTCGAACATCCAGCGAGTGACATTCGAACCATCCGACGACGGTCTGATCTACGTCACCACTTTCGGCGGCAGCATCTGGCGAGGCCCAGCCGTGCCGCACCGTGTACGAGGGATGAGAGACGAGGCACGAGAGATGAATCGTCCGTCGTCGGTCGAGATACGAGATGCGATATACGAGATACGACATACAACATATGGACAGGAGGCAGAAACACATGGCTATCCCTAAGATAACCTCGGGTCCACCGATACCTCAGCCGCGCATCTCGCGACGAACGTTCCTGAAGGGTTCGGCCGCCACGGCCGTGGCGATAGGAGTAGCGACACTGCCGTTAGCATGCGCGGCCGTCGAGAAGCCTGTGCCTGGCACGTCGAACAACCGACTCCCCAAAGGCAAGGTCATCGACTGTCATGCGCACTTGACTCATCGGAGCCGCACGACATGGGAAGCGGACGACCGCAAGCTCATTGAGGCGGCGGACAAGCTGGGAATCGACCAATTGTGCTGCTCGATCCTCACACCGCGCCGGCCTGCGACCGCCGAGGGCTTTCAGGAATGCAACCGGTGGACGGCCGACGGGATACGCCGGTTCCCCGATCGGGTGCTCGGCTACTGCTATGTAAATCCCGGCTACGGCCGAGAGGCGTTGGAGGAAATCCGCCGCTGCGTGGTGGATCGTGGGTTTATCGGCATCAAGCTCTACAACGAGTACACCTGCACGGAGCCGGTGGTCTTTCCCATTGTGGAGCTGGCGATTGAGCTGGGCGTGCCGATCCTGCAGCACGCCTCGCACTCCCACTACTTCGTTGATGACCAGCCGCGTATGTCCGACGGTGGGCACCTTGCTGAACTATCTCGCCGCTACCCGAAGGCCATGCTCATCTGCGCGCACATCTCCGGCGGGGGCGATTGGGAGTGGACGATCAAGGTTCTGCGCCACGCGCCGAACGTCTTGCTCGATACCAGCGGCAGCGTAACAGATGAAGGCACAGTGGAGATGGCAGCAGCAGTAGTAGGGGTGGATCGGCTCGTCTTTGGCTGTGACTCGTCCATGACAGCAGGGGTGGGCAAGATTCGCGGGGCGAACCTGAGCGCACAGGACAAGCAGAAGATCCTGAGCGGGAACATGACGAGGCTCTTGCGGAGGGGAAAATTATGATCGTTGACGTGAATGCTTATCTCGGCCATTTTGCGTTCCGCCTGCTGCGGCACAACACGGCCGCGTCGCTGCTCGCGCTGATGGACTCCAAACAAATCGACAAGGCGGTCGTCTCCAGCGCCAGCGCCATTACCTACCGTAACGCACAGGCCGGCAATGAGGAGGTGGTGGAGGAGGTCCGTGGTCATGGCGACCGGCTGATTCCATTTGCCGTCATCAATCCGTTCTACGCCGGCTGGCAGGATGATCTGAAAATCTGCCACGAGGAGTTCGGCATGACGGGCCTGCGCCTCTATCCCAAGTGGCACAACTATCAGCTCTCCAGCCCGTGCTGCCGGGAGCTCGTGAACGCCGCGACCGAGCGAGGCATGGTCATCTCCATTCCCATCCGCGTGGAGGACAACCGCCAGCGGAGCTGGCTGCTGAACGTCCCCGACGTGCCCCTGGAGGAGATTGTCGAGTTGGTGAAAGCTCACCCAAAAGGACGCTTTATCCTGCTGAACGGCATCGGCTACACAGGGTGCCCGCTCGGGCGGAAGGACAACGGTCTGCCGTCCAATTATGCCATCGAGCTGTCCCGCTTGAGTGCCGTGCTGGCGAACGAGCTTGGGCAGCTCATAGCCAACCTGGGCGCCGAGCGTGTGATGTTCGGGACAGGGATGCCCTTCAACTATCCGGACCCCGCATTAGTGAAGCTGGAAGTATTGGACGCGAGCGAGGCCGACAAGGAAAAGATCCGCTCGCAGAACGCGATGACCTGGCTGCGGTTGTAGCACGGGGCGAACGCCGAAAGGATCGAGCAATGCAAAGAAATGAGGATTGTTCAGTTATGCGACTCACATTGATTGTTTCTCTGGTCACCTGTTTGTGCGCGGCTTGGTCGGCGGTTGGGTCTGACAAGCCGCTGGTCGTTGAGATTTGGCCGGGCACGGCTCCGGACGAAAACGGCAACATCGGCGAGGAAAAGTTCCGCATGTCGCCGAAGCTGGACCGCAAGCAGGTCGAGGTCACCGAGTCGACGAAGCTGGTGACCAACGTCACCAAACCGACACTGACGATCTATCGGCCGGCGAAGGACAAGGACACCGGTACCGCGGTGCTGATCTGCCCCGGGGGTGGCTACTGGGACCTCTACTGGCAACTGGAAGGCGAGGAAGTGGCCGCCTGGTTGAACTCAATTGGCGCCACCGGCATCATCCTCAAGTATCGTGTGCCGCGCCGACCCGATGAGCCCAAGGGCGAGCCGGCCCGCCGCCCGCTCCAGGATGCACAGCGGGCCGTCAGCCTGGTGCGGAGCAGAGCGAGTCAGTGGGGCATCCAGCCGCAGCAGATAGGAATGGTAGGTTTCTCGGCCGGCGGCCATCTGGCTATTGCGACAGCAACGAGCTTTGACCGGCGAACCTACGAGCCAATCGATGACGTGGACAAAATCAGTTGCCGGCCCGACTTTGCCATTGGAGTCTATTCGGGCTACCTGAAGGCAAAGGACAAGGATGAGATCGCTCCCGGCCTGCGTATCCCGCCCAGAACGCCCCCGATCTTCCTCGCGCACGGCGGGGACGATATCATCAGCCCACCGGATCACAGTGTGTTGATGTACCTTGCGCTGAAGAAAGCAAACATCCCGGCGGAACTGCACATCTATGCGACGGCCGCACATGACTTCGGCGTCCGTACGAGCGACCAACCGTGTTCCACGTGGACGCAGGCATGTGCCACTTGGCTGCGGCATCAGGGATTCCTCAAGCCGCCCAAGCAAATGCACTGAGCCAGTGGATTCTCCTCCCGTCTCTTTCCCTCAACGGCCTGTACCTGACCATCGTCCAGGTATCATGTACGGCGCGCACAATCGCAATCCGGGCGAACTTCGCCAGCCTCAAGTCTGCGACGACGTTCGTTTGAGTTCGCCGGCAGAGTATTCTGTTCTCACAGCTATGGTCCGCGTCAACGCGAATGTACATGTTCTCACGGCTCTTTCCTCACAACATCGATGACGAACTTCTGGGTTGTCACGCCGACTCGCTCAATATCCACAGAAAGGACCTTTTCGCCGCCCCAACGCAGGACCGCCTCATCGAGCTTCCGCACCTGGCGATCAATGGTGATAGTGACGATGACGTCGGCCCTGCCCGGCACATCTGGCGTGCCTGAGAGCACGCCGGCCGCTTCGTCGATTTTGAGCCACGCGGGCCCCTTGGTAAGCGTGAATCGGGGCTTCTCGATGTCGAAGTAGCCGCTTGTCTGCCGGTCGTCCGCCATCCGCGAACTGAGGTCACCCAGAGATCGATTGGCGAGTACCTTATAACGGTACTCGGTGCCAACCTGGGCGGTAACTATCGGCTTACTGTAGATAACGGGCCGTGGAGCAACGGCGAAGTCAGACGGCCCGCTGCGCTTGCCCTGCTCGTCAACCGCCACCACACGGTAGTAGGTCTTGTTGGCAGCAGACAAATCCACGTCGATGCCAAGCACAGCCAGTTCCGCAGCCGAGGTCTCGGCGATGAAGTTCGCCGGGAACCACGGATTCCAGTCAGCCATCTCCTCCTTGGTCACGCCCACCACGCTCTGGTGCCTCTGGTCAGCTATCGTGAAGCCCTTCTCGTCACTGCCGTAGGCCCGGTACTTGACCGGCCTGCGACCCACCGGGTTGGCTTTCCAACGGAGAGTGCCTACACTCTTGGCCGGGTCGTAGTCCACGGTCAAATCGAGCGGGTGAGCGGGGCCATGGGGAGTGAATCGCCAAGTCTTGCTCCAGGGCCCCCACACGCCCTTGTCGTCCTGTGCCCGCACGTGCCAGTAGTACGTGCGATCCGGCATCAGCAGACCCGACTGGGGCAGGGTATACTGGGCCTTGACTGTGATGCTCTCCTTGCCGGTGACCTTGTCCTTTTCCTTACTGGCTTCGGCGGTTCGTGAGATAAGCTTGTAGAAGCTCATCGAGAGCGGCCACTTCATATCGGCGCGGGCGGACAGTTCAAACTGGTAATCGGCAATTTTATCGCCGTCGGGGTCGCTGGAAGCCGTCCACTGAAAGACGACGTCCGTTCCGTTCGCTTCGCCTTCGTCGAGCGGCCGGACGGCGCCGACCGGCGCTAATGGCGGTCTTGAGGCCGACCGCTCGACCCATTTGTGAGTAATCCGCACCTTGCGGTCGCCTGTGGACTGGTCACTGTACGTGAAAACATTCTCGCCCACGGCCATTTCCGGCAGCGCCAAAGGGGCCATCTGCACGTCATTGATTATCGCCAAGTGCCGAAGCCGCGATGGCCCTTCCAGCCGGCACTTGAGCTGGTAATCGTAGCAGGCCGGACCAACAATCGAAAAGAACTTATCAATGTTGTCTTGCGCTGGCCTCCAGGTCTTGCCATCCTGGCAAATGAAGAACCGGGCCCCCGTACCCTCTACGTTGAGGCGGCCTCCCACGAAGACGTACGGGCTGCGCATCGACCAGACGATCGTGCCGGTCTTGCCCTCGTAGGCAGCCAAGCCGTCCGGCGCCATCGTGATATTCTCCACAGCCGCAGCCCCTTTGCGCCACACGACCTTAGAGAAATCCGGGCGATACTCCCAAAGGCCATTGTAGATCGCGCTTTCGTACGTGGGGGTCACGTGCAGCATCCCGTGATACTTGAGCGGGCGGAGCTGTCCCCAGCGCCATGTGAGCGCCTCGCCTGGACGCAGGACCATGTTCATTGTGGTATCGGACTTGCCGGAGCGTTCGCCTGCGACCTGTCCCTCGAAAAAATACATGGAGCACATTTCCGGCTCGGCCCACCATGTATCCGGAAACAGGATTCCCTTGGAATGGGTCCGCTTGATTAAGTCGTGGTCGCGCACGATGTCCTGTTCGCCGGCTACAGTCTGGTTGTCTCGCAGGAGGTAGACGGAGTGCATGTCGCCGTCATAGAAGTGCCAGCCGCCGTCATAGAAAGCCTGCGAGATGCAGTGGCCCAGCGCCCGTGCCGGCGCCACTTTGAAACCGGCCTCGCGCCATAGCGTAGCCAAACAGATGGAGTCATTGCCGCAGGTGTTGTACCCATAGATATTGAAGACCTTCACAGGGTCGCCCAGCTCACTGTTGTCGCCCGGGGAATGGTGTCGATACCGGATCTCCTGGAACCAGAGGGCAAAAGCCTTGTCCGCATCCGTCATGCCCGGTGAGACAGCGGAAGAGACAATCTCTTCGACGCTGCGGAAGTTGTTGCGGCCATTGGAAAGCCACGGGTTGACCACGTCGACGTCACCGACGTTTTCCATCCGAACCGAGCGGTTGGACTCCCAGGTCTGGAGGAAGGCCCCTTCCCTCGCTATCCCGCAGCCCATAGGCGACCGGCAATTGCGGCCATCCATTGTGCCGCTTTGGAGGACCGTGTACTTGTGTCTCGCCCCCATCGAAGCGGTGATCTCCTCGACGTGCGACTTGGCGACGTCGGTCGGATGTGTATTAGTGGACCAGGGGTGCAACACAGCATCGGTAACAACCGCACTTGCAGGATAGGGAGCTTCTGCAAGAGCCGCCGAAGCAGCGAACAGGGCCAACGCGAATGCAGGGGCTCTCTGGATCATTTTTCACCTCTCAAGGATCGGCACTAAACGTATTGTACCTGTCAGATATCGTTCTCGGCCGGCACTACGAAGGGCTTTTGGTAGTCGCGCGTTAGAAGAGCCGTCCGCCGCCGGATTATCGATAGACTTCTTCCTGTCTGAGTCGATCCCGACCCATGGGACGAAGGTCAGCCGGGTCTTTTCCAAGAACAAACGACGACTGAGATGTCTCATTGCTATTCTCCCTGAAGCAATCAATACTCATACGCAGGACCGCCACCGGCAGCACCGCACGTGATGACCCATGCTATCTTTCTGCAACGACGAATGCAAGCAAATAGACGCCGGCCATTGAATCCTTTATTGGCCCGATATTTTTTTGAAAATTGCAATATTCAGCCAAATAATGATATATATTCGGACTCGATTCAGGCAAAATCAGCATCTGTAGTGACATTTTGGTGACAAGGTTTTGTCGAAGAATTCTAACAATTTGTGACTCAGGAGAAGTGTGTCTTGTGGCATAGTCTTTTACTTAAATGCTTCAGTCAAGACGCACGGATAGTCGTACTGATAACATGTAGTCTGCTGTTTCTAATTGCCCTCACATGGTTGGTGTTGCGTGGTGATTTCTCCTGATTAATGGGCTTGCCCTGCTCTCATCATCAATAGTTTTTTGTAATTCCCATCCCCCATAAAAGAAAATAAGAAGCTATTTTTCTGCTAATGGGGAATAATAGGCCTATTGAGAAAAATAAAACTACTCCCTACTCACCTACTGAGAGCACATATCTTTTTCTTATTCGTCAAAAAAAGATATGCCTGCATTCCTGTTTGTCCTGTTGGTCAGTTCTTCAATAGTTATTTTCTCTCCCCAAAAAACAAAATAACTCCCTTTTTTCTGCTTACAGGGATAAGGGAATTTTGTAGTTTTGATAGGAAATAACCTATTTGTCTGTTTCTCAATATTCCTATTGTCCTTGCTCCTGTTGGAAAGTAGTGATATATTCTCCACTGTTCTAAGAATGGTTATGTCGAATCATTTAACAGAAGAATGAATGATTGAATTGTATGAGGATCATTATGAAAAGAAATAAGATACTTAAAATTTTAAATCCAATTTTAGTGGTGTTTTTCCTTAATCAGGCTATATCGGCAATATTCCGCGACAGTTTCTCTCGCCCGGCGTTTGATATTTTTCACAAAACCGCCGGGATGATTTTACTCTGCCTTATCGCTTTGCATATAATTTTGAATTTTAACTGGGTAAAGGCAAATTATTTCTCGAAATAGTTATTTCTTATCACCATCGGATAGACAAGATTCCACTTAAAGTGATATGTTGTTAGCCATCTTCAGATTAGCATAGCCAAACAATGGTTGAACTGCTGCAAATGGATCCCTGTTCCGGAGGAAATGGGACGTTCAATCCGGTGTCAAACGTATGTTCAATCCGTGTGTCTTTGCTTACGAAAACCGATGGGAAACATTTCAGGAAGGTACATCCCATTATCCACTATCAAATCTGCATCTATCTCAAATTGATTAGCATGTCATTCACGCATTAGAAAATTTCTGATTCTGGGCTACGAGTTTGTAAGCAATCTGTGTGGTGTGAGTACCGCACGTTCGCCAGACAAAAGCAAGAGTACATTAAGAAAATTCATATTAGCCAATTCTAAATAACTCTGGTATCATTGTGCATTGAATATGCCAGACTCGCGGATTCTATGTGAATTACTGAAGACAATATCATTCAAGTTTTCACAAGATCCAGGAGAGCGATAGAATGCTTCTAATGTTTTCTCTAATCCAGAAGCACCTCTTTTTGCTTATGGGCATTGGGCTCGGCATTGTATTGGTTGTACACATTCTTCTCCAACGTCAAAGCCCAGCCGTAACCCTTGCTTGGTTACTGGCGATCCTGTTTATGCCCTACGTCGGGGTGCCCCTATATTTGGTCTTGAGCGGACGCAAGGTCCGTCATACAACCGCCAAGAAAGGCTGGCTCGATCTAACCGGCATCGAACTTCCGTCTTCAGAAGGTACCGGCCCTGTGCGTCGCCTTCTTAGAGCCTACGGCGTGCCAGGTCCGTGTGCCAACAATAAATTCGAATTGCTTGGTTCCGGCGAAGAAGTCTACAGAAGCCTGATCCGACTTATTGAGGAGGCGCAGAATTCAATCTACATTGCTATTTATGCGTTTAATAAGGATCCTATTGCAGAAGACATCCGGTATCGTCTGGCTGAAAAAGCAATGCAGGGTGTGGATGTGCGATTGCTGTTGGATGGTGTTGGGTCCTTACATACTCACCGCCGCTTCTTCCATTCACTTACTAAGGCCGGGGGGCACCTCGCCTACTTTATTCCGCTCCTGCATCGACCCTTCCGAGGGCGGACGAATCTGCGGAACCATCGCAAGATTGCCCTCTTTGACAACAAATGTGTCTTGAGCGGAGGTCGAAATATCGGGACTGAATATATGGGTCCATCGCCAACGTCGGACCGCTGGCACGATTTATCATTTGTCTTGCATGGGCCCGCGGTCAAGCACTACGCAAAAGTCTTCCGTGCGGATTGGGAATTTGCCGCTGATGAAGTTCTGGAGCCTATATCGAGCATCCCACCGTGTGATCTCCAATCCAAGGCTTTGGCCGCTGTCCAGGTGGTGCCCTCCGGGCCGGACGTCCCGCACGATGCCCTGTACGACGCTATCATCACCACGGCCTTTAACGCTGAGCAACGATTGTGGATTGCCAGTCCCTATTTCGTTCCGGACCAGGCCCTGGCTCAAGCTCTGGAGATCGCAGCCCAGCGCGGCGTGGATGTCAGGATTATAGTACCGGCCAAGTCCAACTATGCCATGGCCGATATGGTAAGGGGGAGATACCTGCGTAATCTGCAACAGGCTAGTGCCAAGATCTATCTCTATCTACCGCGAATGATGCATGCCAAGATCCTGCTTAAGGATGATGACCTCGCCATGATCGGCACCGCGAACATGGATGTGCGCAGTCTCTTCCTCGATTATGAAATCGCTGCCTTTTTCTACGATATAGGCTCAATCAAGGCGATTGAGTCATGGATGAATGATACATTCCGTGATTGTCGCCAAGGCGTAAAGGATGCATCCATACTACGCAATCTGCTTGAGGCGGTCATACACATCATGGCGCCGATGTTTTGACGGCATGATGCATTATTGATTTATCCTATACATATATAATTGTCACCTCAACTCCCGTCTTGCCAGCCAAAGACCCGGTAACATTGGCAGCCATAGCGTAAAGCCGCGTAATAGCAAAGTAGCTGTAAGCGCTGCCTCAACTGGGATACCGAGTGCACTAAGCATGCCTGTGGAACTTGCTTCAAAAATGCCTATGCCAAGTGGAATCGGACTAAGCGTGGCAATTATTGAGGAAACTACAAAACTGGGAAACGCCGCGAGAAATGAAACGTCCTGTCCTATAGCAAGCAACATTATCCATAGCGTTGCTGCGTCAAGCAGAAATACTGCGACATACAATAATATTGATGTAACCACCAAGGACCGATTACGTAGTAGGTGTTTAGGCGCTTGGGTAAATCCCTGTAGTAAATCTCTGACGTTTGGCAGCCGTGTCAATAGCTTTGGAATAGCTCTCTTGCTCCAGTGCTGCAGCATTAATGCACTGGCAGGGATTGCCACCGCCACCAGGCAGAACAATCCTACAAGCAACAGAATCCAGATGTGAATTGCGTGATAGAACCACAGCAGGGCCAAGCTTGCTAACGCGACAATCAGATAGGCCACATAATATGCTACGAGGCTTACTAACATCATAGCCATACAGAGATCTGTAGGCACCCCACGACGTTTCAAGGCTGCGATGAAAAAGCTGATTCCGCTCGCTCCACCGCTCGGAAGGGCCTGGTCTGCAAATAGTTTGGCAAAGGCAAGCGGTACGAATGAAAAAAAACTTTGCCGTATATTAACATAATGCAGAGCCCGTTTCCAAACTAACGCGGTACAAACGTAAGTACCGAATTGCAGAAGCAAGGCTACCAGCAACCACATAGGCCTGGCCTCACGTGCCAGTTTGGCAAAATGTTCTATTTCACCGAGGTGAGTTACGGCCGCGATTACTCCGGCCAGCAACAAAATGCCTAAAAACCACGATCTGAATTTGTGGCCTTTTGTTTTCGCTGGAAACATCGGTGAGTTATTTTTGTTGTTTTCTGTCTCTGGCATATCACTAAATTTCTAATAGACGCTTGATACGTTCCACAGTAGATGGGTGAGTCATAAACAGTTTTGCTGCTGAGCTGCCGGTTAGAGGCTGAACGATGAACATATTGCTCTGGGAGTCGGGAACATGCAACGGTATCCGCTTGTTGGCGTTTTCGAGTTTGTACAGGGCGTTCGCGAGACCTCGGCCTGTCCCTGCCAATTCAGCCCCAAGTCGGTCGGCTTCGAACTCTCGAGAGCGGCTTATGGCAAGCTGTATGAGTGTAGCAGCCAGAGGTGCGAGAATCAGAAGCAACAGAGCAATTAGCGGATTCGCCCTTCTATCTCTGCTGCCGCCGCCCCAGAACGCCAGATAGCTGATCCAGCTTATGGCTCCGGCAACTACGGCCGCCATAGTACTGTTCAGAATATCTCTGTGTTTAATGTGTGATAGCTCATGAGCAATGACACCTTCGAGCTCATATTCATTGAGCTTCTCACGCAGCCCCGCAGTTACACATACGGCACTATGATGCGGCCCGCGACCCGTTGCAAAGGCATTAGGAGCTGTGGCTGGGGAAACGTATACCCGAGGCATCGGCAAGCCAGCTCGCTTGGCGAGCCGGGCCACGGTGTTCCACAGTTCGGGATCGTCTTCTTCGTAGACCTCGACGGCCCGCATTGTCGCCAGGGCAATCTTGTCACTGAAAAAAAACTCAAACAGATTCATTACTGATCCAATCACCAAGGCAGGCAACAGGGCCGACTGGCCACCAATTAAATAACCTATCGCCAGACACAGGCCCATTAGCCCCCCCATTAACATCACCGTTTTGATATTGTTCCATAATCTGTACATATATTATCCCTGTTTAAATTTTTGTTGTTCCATGTATTATTATTCATTGTCTACTACTTTGCCACAACTCCTTTCATGCCACCTGATATAAGTGTTTCGAGATTCGCCAAAATTCTTGGCAGCATGAGACCTCTCGGGCAGGCAAGATACTTCGACTCCCAGAGAGGATCGAATTTTTCTTTGTATTGGCGCAGGCCCTGGAAGTTGTAGAAGTGCTCACCGTGGCGGAAGATGAATGTTCCGAGTCTATGCCATAACGGAGCCAGCTGTCTATCTTCAAGCCCCGACATTGGGGCCATACCAAGGTTGAACCAATTGTAGCCTTGCTGTCTCCCCCATAGCATAAGCTCAACGAACAGGTAATCCATAATTCCACCTGGGGCTGAGGGCAGGTGCCGCATCAAGTCTATGGAAAGCTCCTCTTTTTCCGCGCCGGCCCAGATATTGGCAAAGGCGACAATGCTTCCTTCTTTACGGACTATTGCCACCGGAGTTTTTTTGATGTAAGCCGATTCAAAGAAACCAAGAGAGAATCCTTTCTCACGCGTATTCTTCTCTTCGAGCCAGGCATCGGATATATGCTTGAGCTGGTCGAGCACATCAGAAATCTGCTCACAAGGGACAACGCTGAAACTACAATTTTCTCTTGCAATTTTGTTGTATGCGTGGCGCAGTCCCTTTCGGGACGAACCCTCAAGCGAGAAGTCTTTGAGATGCACACGACCTTCTTCACCAAGCTTGAGGAATGTCATCCCAAGATCAAGATAGAGATCGAGATTATCACTTTCAATCTGATAGAACACGGGCCAGCCGTCATGACGGTCACACAGCTCGCGGTACCTCCACAGAAGAGACTCCCACTCCTGCTTGGATCCAACGGGGTCGCCCATGGAAATCCAACTGCGTCCTTCAATGCCATACATTATGAAGCAGCTGCGGCCCTCGCTGAGCAAAAAGGACTTGTCACCCAACAAAGCCAGACAGGCACAAGTCTTCGGCGAACGCCTCACGATGTCCTCGACCGCCAGCATAGTTTCGGGATCCGTTGGTAAAGGCCCTGCGACGCGAGGGGACAATAGTCTGACGACACCGTAAAGCAAAACCAGGACGGCTGCTCCCGTGGTTGCCCGCATAAACCTCGGTGCATCGGCATTTACGGCAAATCGCCACCAGAGCTGACCAGAATACTCCACATGCTTATGTGAGAAAATACCCAGCCAAACGGAGCTGATGAGTACAGCGGTTATAAGAATGGCCCATGTAGGAGTGAGCCGTTCACTTATCACGGAAGCCTTTCTGTAGAACTCACGATGACAGGGCAAGAATATCAGCAGCATCACGGCAAGTATGATTGCCTCTTCGTAGTCAAGGCCTTTCAGCAGCGAAAGAACGATTCCCAAACCCAGCAGGGCAACAGTGAGATGATAAGCCGCATCCACACGTCGCTGAAGCCCGCGGGCCAGTATCAGTAGACCTGCGCCGGCGAGGCTGCCCAAAAAGTGAGAAAGCTCCATTGCAGGAAGGGGCAGCAGTTCCACCAGCCAGGTGATCCGCCCCTTTGTGGCGGGCAAGGCCCCGGAGAAAAGCAGTATGACACCGGCGATGAAACTCGCAGCCGCAAGAACGTGAGGCGTGACTGCAGAACCCCATTTTCCAAAAGTGACTCCAAACCTTTGTAGTGAGCGTTTCTTTGCTGCCATTTCGTAGACGGCCAATAATGTGGTAGCCACAGCAAAAGGAAGCAGATAGTAAATAAGCCGATACAACACCAGGCAACTTAGGACTGACGATTTTTCCACTCGGTCTGACAGCAATAGCAGGATCACCGCTTCAAAGACGCCAAGACCACCTGGCACATAACTTAATAGTCCGGCTGCCTGGGCGAGCATGAAGATACCCAGAAATTCAATATATGTCAGCTTTGCAGCGGCCGGCAGAAGGGCATAAAGAACACCACAGGCTAAGAGCCAGTCGAGCGAGGCAATTGCAATCTGGCCGACAGAGATCGGAAAAGACGGTATGGTGAATTCCCACTCACGGATTGTTAGAGGTCTTCGCCTCAAAGCAATGACAATCAGATATGCAGCTACAACGGCGATGAAGATCATGCCGATGGGCTTTACCGTAGCAAATGGAAGATGTAATGCGGCAGGAATTTCACGAGATTCCGAAATAAAGACTACCCCTCCAATGGCGAAGAATCCCAACCAGAAAGTCAGGCCGCAGAAAATGACCAACTTGGCCACCTCCCCCGCGGACACCCCCAGGGCTGAATAGATACGGTATCGTGCCGTGCTGCCGCCCACGATGGTCATGTTGTGGCTGAACACATAGCCGATAAAGGACGCGACAGCTATCTTGGGATACTCTAAGCGATGGCGGATATAGCGAAGTGCCAGCGTATCGTAGGCTGTTAGCACCCAATAGTCCAGGAAAGTCAGCAGCACCGCGAGGCCAAGAAATGCCAGCCGAACCGCCTTGAGCTCAGCAACTATATCCCGGAAGCGGTAGTGCTTGAGCTCATAGTGCAGCACCACCATCGCCACAATAAATAAACCCAGGCTGATAAGATAGCCAACATTATGTGCCATGCTTCTTTTCATCAGAGTATTAGCCTGTCATAAGCTCAATTTTACCACCTGATTTTATCATAAAACACTCTTTTAGCAACTTCTGCACAACCGATGTAAGCTGCTACGATCACCGCCAGAAAAGCCAGGAAGTGTACTTGAAGCTGCTGGAATCCAAAAATCGCAGCCACTCGGGTAAACGGCAACAGCAATGCAATTACAACTATTGCCAAAGTTGCTGCTATCAAATATTTCCCGGGCTTACTTTTGAAAAATGGCCTGCGTGTGCGAATAACCATCACAACAAGTGCCGCCGAAACAATTGACTCGATAAACCATCCTGTTCTCAACTGTTGCGGCGAAGCATGAAGGATAAGTATAAGCGTGCCGAAAGTTAAAAAGTCGAAAATGGAGCTTAAAAGACCAAATGTAATCATGAATTTGCGTATGAATTTTATGTCCCATTTGTGGGGCTTTTCGAGCAGCTCTGAATCAATACTGTCGGTGGCGATGGCCATTTCCGGTAAATCAGTCATCAGGTTGACCAACAGAATCTGCTTTGGCAGTAGTGGTAAAAACGGCAGGAAAAGTGAAGCACCCGCCATACTGAACATGTTTCCAAAATTAGCGCTGGTCGCCATAAATACATACTTGAGAGTATTGGCGAAGGTTGCTCTACCATCCTGCACACCCTCCAGAAGCACTGCAAGGTCTTTCTCAAGCAATACGATGTCAGCCGCTTCTTTGGCTACATCAACAGCACCGTCCACGGAAATACCAACATCCGCCGCATGCAGTGCGGAAGCATCATTTATACCATCCCCCATAAAACCTGTAATATTACCTGATTTTCTAAGGGCCAAAATGATCCGCTCTTTCTGGTTTGGTTCAACTTCTGCGAAAATATCTACCTGGTTCACTTGCTGAAGAATGGCGTCATCACTAATTTGGCGAAGTTCAGAGCCTGTGATGATGTTCGGTTTCTGTAGACCTATTTGCCGGCCTATATACGTTGCCACATGCCTGTTGTCTCCTGTAATTAGCTTTAGTAAGATGCCAAGCTGCTTTAATCTCTCTATGGTCTCGGTTAGACCCTGCTTGAGAGGATCAAAGAAAGTAAGCAAGCCCAAAAATATCATACCTGTCTCGTCTTCTCTGCCGATCCGCAGCTTATCACCAGGATTTCGGTATGCTATTGCCAATACACGGAATCCTTTGTCGCCAAGTTCCTCAAAACGTTCAATTACTTTCTTTCTTACAGTTGATATGTCAGTTTGAGAGCCATCAGAAAGCTCAGCCTTTGTGCACACATTCAGAACATTAACTAACGCACCTTTCGTAATAATGATGTTTTTTTTGTCTTCATAAGATACCAACACGCTTAATCGCTTACGAATAAAGTCATAGGGCACTTCGTCCAGTTTTTGAAAACCTTCGATTTGAAACTGTTTGTACCTGCGAACAGCTTCATCCATCGGATTTGTGAAGCCTTTTTCAAAAAAGGAATTCAGATATGAATACAGAAGTATCTTTTCATTTTCATTCCCATCGACATCCACGAAAGAGTTCAAAGTCACAAGCCCTTCGGTCAGAGTACCGGTTTTGTCGGAGCAAAGCACATTCATGCTGCCAAAGTTCTCGATAGAAGCAAGACGCTTGACGATTACTTTCTTCTGTGCCATTCGCCGCGCACCGTGGGCAAGATTTACGCTTACAATCGCTGGTAATAGCTGTGGTGTCAGGCCCACCGCAAGAGCAAGGGAAAAAAGAAAAGCGTCCAAAAAAGGTCTTGCTAAATACACATTTACAGCAAAGATCACAATTACCAGCAGTAAAGTAACCTCCATCAAAAAATATCCGAATCGTCTTAGCCCGTGTTCAAAATCTGTTTCCGGAGATTTGAGCTTCAGTCGTTCGGAAACTCGTCCGAATTCAGTCTCTTTTCCTGTTCGGACGACCACGGCCCGCGTAGTACCGCTGACGACATAAGTGCCCATGAAAAGGGCATTTTTACGTTGAGCCAAGGGTGTTTGGAGCGGCAGAATTCCGCCTGTTTTTTCTACAGGGTATGTTTCTCCTGTCAAAGCCGCTTCATTGATGAACAGGTCTTTCGATTCCAAGATAAAGCAATCTGCCGGTATACTGGCACCTGCGGAGAGGATAACTATATCACCAGGAACAACTTCACCGGCAGCGATTTCTTTTTCTTGTCCGTCCCTCAAGACGACTGTTTTTGTTTGCACCATTTTAAGCAATTTGTTAACTGCGCCAACTGCTCCACGTTCCTGCCAGAAACCAAGTAAACCACTGATCAAAACAATTGCAAGTATAATCAGAGCATCGGCGGCATCATGAAGGAAAAAGGATAATAACGACGCGAAAATGAGAATGAGAATAATAGGACTTTTAAACTGAGAGACGAAAATTCTTAAATTGCTTGAATACCTGGGAGCAGATATGATATTTCCCCCGTGCTTAATTAGACGCAGTTTTGCCTCGTCATCTGTTAATCCATTCTCTGAAGTACTAAGGAAACCCAATAGCTTGGTAGTTTGCATACTCCAAAATGTAAGTGTTCGCTCGTCCATGTTACCTTAACGCTTTATTTCTCCAACATTGCCAGAACATCGTATAGTTTGGCTGTGGCCAGACAAGCACAAGTGTCGGCGGCTCCATAGTACATCCACAACTCGTCGCCGCGAAGCAGCAATCCGGTTGGGAAGACAACATTTGGCGTTAAACCAGAAAGCTCATATGGAGCCTCAGCCTGGAATATCCACTCGCGCGACCGAGCAATAACCTTATAAGGCTTATCCTTGTCCAGCAAGGCCACGCCAACGCGGTAGACCAGATGGCCTCCATAGCCCTTAACACCATGATATATAAGCAGCCAACCCTTTTCGACAAGAATAGGTGGCGCTCCTGCGCCGACTTTAATATTATCCCATGCTGCGCCGCCTTCTTCTGGCAACACTGAGTGTGGCTCGCCCCAATGGATCAAATCAGGCGAGTAGGCTGACCAGATATGTTCGTCACCGCCGGCATCAGGACGGTGGAGTACAGCCCATCGGCCGTTGAATTTCTGAGGAAATAGAACGGCGTCTTTATTACTGGGCGACAAAATGAGTCCGATTCGCTCGGCCACAACGAGGTCACAGCTACGTGCTAATGCCACTGCAGCACCTTTAGGAGAATAGGCGGTATAAGCAATATACCAGCATTTATCTTCCGGTATAAATGTGATTCGTCCATCTTCACATCCCCATTCTTCATACTGCCAGTCTGGCTCGCCGTAGGCAAGTATCGGTTTTGGATCGACTTTCCAATCAGTAACGCCATTTTTGCTGCGTGCTATATGGAGATTTGAGAATCCGGCATGGTCTTCGATGCGAAGAAGCAAGACAACGTCATCGCCTTGTTCGGTAGCGCCTGGATTGAGTACGGCGGCGGCCTGAAACGGAAGGTCCAATGGTGAAATGATAGGATTTTTGGAGGATAATTTAAAAATTCTTGTATCCATAACAACACCTTAAAGAAATTAATCAATTCATTATTTTTTTGTTAACAGGCCAGGTTTCTTAGGGTCGAAGATATGCAATGCCCAAATTTCGACCCAGTCATTGACCAAAAACCATGCCAAAGCATATCCCCAGACAAGTGCTGCCCAGCTCCAGCCGAGGGGTGTCATAAACAGGCCATAGACTGCAACCAATGTAGCAACTAATTGAGTACCTATAACCGCTCCAAGCAGAATGTATGAAGGCCGGTCGGCCCAGAAATGCCCGCGGGTACGGGTAAGAAATATGGTCATGTGCCCGGCTACAGAAAGCTTAAGATACATAAGGGTCTGAATAGTGTTCCTGTCCAGTTTGAAGATATGCTCTGCGAGATAAAAAAGACCAAAAGATGCTATCACGCCGGTAATACCTAGTGTCGTTGCAACTCCAAGCACTCGGTGCATATTCCATACTTCAGGAACATCTGAGATATGGGCTCTGTCATAAGCTATAGAAAGAATAGCGCCGTCATTAAGTAACGCCAGCAGAACAATCATTACGGCAGTCACGGGGTAAAACTTGAAAACGAGTATGCTAAGTGTCATAAACAGTAAAACACGAATTGTCTCGGCAATCCGGTAAGTGGCGTAGCTGTTCATTCTCTGGAATATTTTCCGGCTTTCTTTGACAGCATCGATAATTACGGATAGCCCTGGTGTCAGCAACACAATATCCGACGCTGCTCGGGCGGCATCGGTAGCACCCGATACAGCTATAGCGGCATCAGCTTTTTTTAATGCCGGCGCGTCATTAACACCATCGCCTGTCATTCCAATTATGTGGCCTCGTTTCTTCAGGACATCCACGATATGATACTTGTGTTCGGGAAACACCTGAGCAAAACCATCCGCTTCTTCAATAGATTCTGCCAATCGGCTCGATTCATGATGTTTTGTATCACCGAACATTTGAGCGTCGAGAATATTTTTGCCTAATCCTATTTGACCGGCTATTTCTTTAGCTATAGCTACCTGATCTCCGGTTACCATTTTCACACTTACACCCATTTGTTTTGCTGCGATAATAGTATCTTTGCAGTCTTCTCGAGGCGGGTCGGACAGAGCAAGCACACCTAAATATTGCCATTGATCTTTTTCGTCAGTTCTGGCAACTCCCAAAGAACGATAGCCTTTACCGGCAAATTCATTTACTGTTTTTTCCATCATCTCCTGGATATCTGATTTATTTGCTGCAAGTTCAAAAATGACCTGTGGAGCACCTTTACTGACTTTAAAAACCTTTCCACTGGAGTCCTTGATTGTGGCTTCGGTTCGTTTATGAACAGGATCAAAAGGCTGGAAATGCACGACTTGATAAGTGCCCATTACCTGTGAGTCTTTCAAACCACTGATCACAGCGAGGTCAATCACATCTTTGTCCTCTGCTCGTGAAGCCAATGCACCTGCAAGAATGATTTCCTCACCTGGGACTTTCGTGAAAGCAACCGGTTCACCGAGGATCAGCTTGTTTTGAGTCAATGTTCCTGTCTTATCTGAACACAGAATATCGATGCCTGCAAGTTCCTCAATTGAAGCAAGTCTTCGTACGATAGCTTGTTTGGCAGCCAGTAGTTTTGCACCCACTGCCATGGTCACCGACAGAACTGTAGGCATGGCGACAGGGATTGCCGCCACCGTCAGCACCAAGGCAAATCGTAGTGTTGTCAAGATTTTCTCATGTCTGAAGAGTGCGGCCATAAGAATTAATGCAACCAGTGCCACAGCGAGAATTATCAGGTAATCTCCGATTTTCAATACTGCGCGTTGAAAGTGACTTACAGTTTTGGCTCCTTCGACCATTTGCGCCGTCTTACCAAAATAGGTATTGGCTCCGGTACCATAAACAATTGCTTCAATTTCACCTTGATTTACAATAGAGCCGGAATAAACATCATCTTCTTTTTTTCGCTCGACAGGCAGCGATTCGCCTGTCAACGTGGACTGGTCGACTTCTATTGGATCCCCTTCAAGAAGTTTGGAATCGGCAGGTATTATTTCCCCCAGACGAAGGCGGATGATATCGCCGGGAACCAATTCGCAAGAGGGTATTGTTTTCCATGCACCGTCTCTTCGAACGCGAGCATTCAGAGCCAATTTCTTCTTCAACGCCTCAATGGCATTTCCAGCCTGATATTCTTCCCAAAAGCCGACGACTGCGTTCATTAAAAGTAAAACCAGGATAATCCAGAAATCGGCCCAGTGACGTACGATCGCCGAGAGGATTACAGCAGCTTCAATCATCCACGGAATGGGACCCCAAAAATAGGTGAAAAATTTTAGGAACGGACGACTTTTCTTTTCTTGAATCTCGTTAGGCCCATATTGGGCCAGCCGTTTCTGCGCCTCGGCTTGACTGAGGCCGTCCGGCGACGACTCCAATTTCTTCTCCAGTTCCGGCAAGGGCAGAGATTTCAAATCATCCTTCGCATCGGGCTTCAATCCGGGCGCCTTGGGTTGGTCGGCATTAGATTTCATAATGAGTATTCTTTCTGATACGCGAGTAATTGCCCCGCGTAGCCAGCCGTGGGAATAGGTAGGTCTCACCGTTTGGGCCACGAACGGCAGCCGGATTCAGGACGCCTTCGATCTCCCAAAGATTGCCCGGTTCCGGCTCCATTATCTGCCCCATGCGCTGAAACTTAAATCCACTCATAAAATCCTCTCACAGGGTCACGCTTGCTGATCGCGATCTAAACAGGCAATGATTGCTTCGGTAACCCGTTTACTCTCATTGGGACCTCGAACCGGGATAGAAACAACACCTGCTTCTTCGGCCGGATAGTCGTTTCCACCAGGGAACAAGGCGTCACCTATGAAAATCATCTCTTTCAATGAAACACCAAGGATGTCTCGCAGTTTTCTTACTCCGTATGCTTTGTCAATGCCAGGTTTGGTGATGTCAATGGATGTTGCGCCGCCCAGTCGAACCGAAAACTCGGGAATTAAAGCGTCAAGGATTGCCTTGATCTTTTTCCGCTTGGCGAAATCAGGGTCCCATTTGTTCTTTTCTTCCAAGGGTGCCTGCTGACCTAAGGCGGAATATGTTATCTGGCTTCCCCGGTCTTCGATGACCTCTCCCCAGACCTTTTCGACCTTGAAGCCCGCTTCTCCCAGCGCCTTCTTTAGCGAACTGACGATTTTTTCTTTTTCATCCGCAGTGAAATCTTCCGAGTAGATCTTTTTCCAATCCCCTGCGTATTGGAAGAACTTTGTTCCACATGTCGGAAGGATGGATAGGTTCACCAGGTGCTTGTCATGGGGCAGATTGGAGAGCAGTTGTTTTTCAAACTGCGGCCAATTGCCTCCGGAAATCACGGCCACTTTGACTATACCGAGAAGGTCGTGCAGCAGTGCCGACATTTCGGCATCAAGAGACGATTTACTTTCAGCAAGTGTACCGTCCAGATCAAAAACAATTAGCTTTTTCATTGTCCTTCCACCATAAGCTCTTGTGCATTCATTTGGGATTGCCCCACTTCCAGTTCCGGATTTCCGGCAGGTCCTCGCCATATTTGTCGAT
>JAOUFU010000163.1 GCA_029858035.1 Phycisphaerae bacterium | reverse complement strand
CTGGAAGTGCCGCAATATAATCACCTCACGATGTTTTTTGTCGAGTTTGCCGATGGCTTTCCACACTCTGTCTTTGTTCTCGTTTCTTTCAGCCACAACATCGGGCGTAAACGAATCATCCACTTCAGCCACCGGACCCTGTTCTTCGATCTTTTCAAGGGAGTGGCTCCGGCGGTTTTTTACCTTTCTTAGATGGCTGAAACATACGTTTCTTAGGATTTGATAGAACCAGGGAAAGAACTTTCGGTCAGGCTTGAGTTGTTTGATGTTGCGATAGGCCAGGATAAAGGCTTCCTGCGACAGTTCCAGCGCATCGTCACGGTTGCCCACAAGACCGAGCGCGATAGAGTATGCGTTTTTCATATACATTTTGACAATGGATTCGAAGGCTTCTTTTGAGCCTCTTCGGGCGGGTTCTGTTAAAACTAATTCTTTTTCACAAACGCTGCTCACTGTATCCGGTTCCAAAACCAGTGGTTATGATTCAAACGCCGGTTTTACTGTGTCTTTCTACATTAATATACATCACAAAGCGCAAATTTATTCAATATATTTTTTGGGGGGTGCATATTGTGGCCGGACAGTCCAATAAAAACAGTGCTTAGGGTGTGCAACTTGTTTGCACACGCGAAAAACGGGGTAATAGTTATTTAGATCGTTATTTAATTACCCTTGCCTTCGAGCCAGTAGTCACAGAATATCTTTAAATCCGCCTCATCGACCTTGTCGGAAAAATCCAGGTCAGTTCCCTCGCAATCGTTAGCAACCCCGCAATTGATATTCATCCTGTAATTGCGGATTCACCGTGCGACATCCCACTGTGGAAATTAACAACAGAATATTCAAGGTCACGACGAAGGTGCAAAACAGCTTTTTCACATAACTCTCCGTTAAAATCGTTTTTGATGAAATCCGAGATTTCCTATAAGTCTTCAAAAACCTATGAATCAAACGCTTTTGCCTTCATTCTAATTTTTTTTAGTAGGATACAGCTATATTTTTGTGCCCTGCGTGGACTAAGGGCCTGCGAATAAAGCGCTCTTACATTTCCCATCTCAAATTCACATTTGAGCGATCAATGAAGCGTTTATTTACACGCAGGCCCTTAAGTTTCCAACTACTGCCGGCCACGGCAAACCAACAACTTCTCTTACACTGTTAATCCAATAGTCGGCAACAGAATTTCCAGTTTCTGAGATTGTGATAAACTTTAATTACCAGTTGATTCGGTCCTTTTTTGAAAGTTACCTTCACACGATCATGATCCGGAAACGCACCGCGATCGGTCCAGCTGTCAAGAATAAGCTCCCCGTTAAGCCAAGCCCTGCCTGCATCGTCCGTGCCGAATCCCAGCAGGGCCTCGGTCTCTTCGGGCATATCGATTTGAGCCCAGGCATAACCGGATACCTTTTCTGTCGAAGGTTCACTACGCCAGAAGCGACGCAGGTCGATTATCCCCGTATAGGCTCGATGGTAGGCCCATTTGTAATCCACGTCGTCTATTCGAACAACAGGCTCGAATGTTTCGAGGGAGGGCAGATAATCCCGTTCAAAAGCAGCCTTTGGCTCTACCCCTTCACCGTCCGGTACAGGTCCCAGCAGCAGCCATTCCTTCATGAACTCGCCCTGGGCAAGCCCGGGATATGTTACAGATTCAAGATCCGGTTTTTTGACATCTGTCGCAGGATCGTAGTCCGCCTCGAATATCCGGACTGCAAACTCCCATTCGAAAATCCCGTTTTGAACCTTCAATACCAGATCGTTGAGACCCTTGTGTAATGTCACCGGCAGCAGGGCTTTATCGATATCCATGGTCCCTCCGCTCCGTAATTCGTAAACAAGTTCCCCGTTGAGCCACACCTTGAACCTATCGTCGCCTCTTACACCCAGCAGCACCGGCGTATCTTCTTCCATCTCGATCTGTGCACGCACGTAAGCATCGGCAAAACCGTGATAACCGAACAACCAGGCAAACTCCAGAATCTCGGAACCGGAACTGTACTTTTCCCAGTAATACCGCTTGCCGTCGATAGTCACCGTCGGCTCGAATGTATTGATGTCGATCATGTTTCTGTCGAAAGCAGCCATCTGACTTGCACCGTCTGCGAACATATCGGCATTACTTACGCTGCCATCGAATACAGGGACAGGCCCCAGCACAAGCCAGTCCTTCAAAAACACTCCAGGCTCGAATCCCTTATAAACCACACTGCCCGGATCGATCCTGGCATACCAGTCCTTTGCCTCGTCGGGCGATTGATACAACCTTGCCGGGATAAGATTCTCTACCAGTTCCCGCACCTCGATATCGGTGAACTGCCCGTTCAGTGTGATACTAAAATAGGTATCCGTCGGCGAATGCAGCATATAGACCTGGTTAAACGACAACGGCTCGAACCCGGCCTGTTTGAATAACGCATCCGACGACAACAGCTTGGTGCCGTCCGTGACGTCCGAAAGTGCAGTCAAAAGTGCAACGCCCACAATTCTTCCGAGTGTAAAGGCATCGTGAACTTTGAACCTGTTTTTGCTCACATAGTTCGGAAACCAGCGCAAACCGGCCTGGTTGGACATGTTCAAAATCCCCGAAATATATTGATGCACCGTCCGGCCCTGAGATATAGCTGCACACCGACCGTCGTTCGTACTGCAGAACACTACATACCCGGCTCCATAAGGACTCGCCTTATCCGACATGATTACAAACTTCTGCTCTTCAATCCAATCGGGCGTGTCACCTAACACGTATGTCTCGACCTGTGCCTGATCGGCCATCTGTTGCGGCGTGACGGGAGCAACACCCTCGGCGACGACGACCTCGGGATTTAACGGTGAGCTTTGCCCGGCCAGTTCCGACAGGTTCCAGGAAAACCCGGGAGCGTCTAAAGTATTCGAGGATATACGCTGAATCTGCTGAATAGGTCTCTCATACGCGACGGATTCGATTTGTTCGATCGTATTGTCAGCGTCGTCAACTTTAAAGATATGATAAGCATCCGTCCCGGGCCAGCGGAGCTTATATACTCTAAGCTGCGTTCCGTCCGGACGTTGTTGGCGACTTTCTTCTTCGACCGGAGGAAGATTCATCATATCCATCGAGCCCTGAAAACTCGCGGAAATGCCTAACATTTCGGCGGGATTTTCCGGGAGATTGAATTTTTCAGTGATGGGTTCACGCTGAATCTCAAACTTCCCATTATCCCAGGCCTCAGTCATATAAACCGCTGCTCCGTCGTAGCTGACGGCAAAGATAATCTGAGCCTCCTGCATAAATGCCCTGACAAAATGGCCCGACTCGGGATCATACCAGATATGCTCCTGTATCACAGACGCCTTATCTCCAATTCCGGTCAATTCCAGCGTATACCACTGGTACTCACCGTCCGCTTTAAGCGAATGCACCGGCAGCGAAGCCCGACTGGAAAACCACGCTCGCATAAAAGAGAGATTTCTGTTAAGTGTAAAATTGGACTCGATCAGTTCATCGAGCTTCGCGGCCATATCGGGGGCATCGGCATTCGGGTATAGGGTAATTTCATGGGTGATATGGACTATGCTGTCACCTGTAAAGAAGGCCTGTTCAGCCGCACAGGCAGTATTGATTAAACTCAAAAAAGTTAAGGGTGACGTGTGTTTTGGTTTGTCGGAGATCTGCCATCTCACAACGGCAATCCCCACAATTACCAACAAAACCGCGGCTACCCGCGTGATAGGACTTTTCATGATATATCTCCATAGGTTAACTGGATTAATGTTTTGTTTATTCCTGCGAAAGCGATCTAACGCCCTTTCAAGGACCTGTTGGTCCTTTTCCGGGCTCGTCTTGAATTCGTAACCTTTGAGAAAGGTCTCAAGTTGTTTCTTTTCTCGGGCTTTCATATCTTGACCTCACCATTCAGCAGGAACCGCAATTTCTCCAGGCCGTACCGGTATCGGCTCTGGACGGTATTGATTGAGGTTTTCTGCAGACGTGCAATCTGCCTGAACCTCAGACCACCGTGCACGTGCAAGGCGATGACCACACGCTGTGACTCGGGCAACTGACATAAAGCGCTATACGCACGCCTATGCTCGTCATCGAGTATAACCCATTGATCCGGCCTATCGCCATGCGAGCAAGACTCTTTGACTTCAGACAATGGCAGGGATGGGCTTGAGCTGCGTGCTTTCTGCATGTTCTGCACGCGGTTGATCAGACATCTGACCAGATAGCCCTTGAGATTGCCGTCCAAACGCAGTCTCTGAGAAGACTCTGCAAGAGCAACAAATACGTCCTGAACGGCGTCTTCGACCTGTTGGCCATCATCCAGCAATGCATAGGCAATCTTGAGCAGGTAGTTTTTATACTTGCTGTAGGTGCGCACCAGACCGTCTTCACGGCCGTTTCTGAGTTTCCAAACTAACAGTGTGTCTTCTATCATACAGGCCCGGTCACTTCTTGAATGATCATTCCTATCTCTTTATTACAACACAGAGACCGATTTAGTCTACGGTATCAGTGTTTTTTTTATTTTTTTTGGTGCCGCCTATAAAGATATCAACCGTCAATTGTTCTAAGTTTGTTGCGTAGAGGAGATTAGCGAAGACAGGCGTACTTGTCAAGGGGTGGTATGACTACACGATAATTGGCTTAACCTTCTAAACCACAAGCAAATACCAGCCACCTTTAAGTGCAAATTGATTAAGCCGGTCAGCGGATTGCCTGAATCCTGTGATCATGGAAAATACTATAACATAGATGGCTTTGCACACACAAAACAACATTGTGTTGCTTTAGTTTATCCGAATTGAAGTTTTTCTCAAATTCTTAGTTAAATAACAGCAAAGGTGTATTTTGTGTCTTGGAACAGAATAGTGCTGCCCTTTCTTATTAAACAGTATATGTCGAAGCTGCGGTTGTGCCGCCCCTGCCGGTCCAGTTTGTGTGAAAGAATTCACCTCGCGGTTTGTCGACTCTTTCGTACGTGTGCGCTCCAAAATAATCACGCTGGGCCTGCAAAAGATTGGCCGGCAGCCGGCCGCAGCGATAACCGTCGTAGTAAGCCAGAGCTGCACTCATAGCAGGCATCGGAACACCCATTTCGACCGCGGTGGTAACAACGCGGCGCCAGGCCGGTTGTGCCTTCTCGACGGCGTCCTTGAAGAAAGGGTCGAGCAGCAGGTTCTCCAGTTTTGGATTTTTGTCGAACGCTTCCTTTATCTTCCCGAGAAAGACCGAACGGATGATACAGCCGCCGCGCCACATAAGGGCGATGCCGCCATAGTTCAGGTTCCAGTTATACTCCTGGGCGGCGGCCCGCATAAGTTGATAGCCCTGGGCGTAGCTGACCATTTTTGAGGCATACAGGGCCTGTCGAAGGTCATCTACGAATGCTTTTTTGTCGCCGGTAAACTTCGGCTTTGGGCCGGTAAGGACCTTCGATGCCGCCACGCGTTCTTCCTTGAGGGCCGACAGGCATCGTGCGAAAACGGCCTCGCCGATAAGCGTCAAAGGCTGGCCAAGGTTCAAAGCCTCGATGGCGGTCCATTTACCTGTCCCCTTTTGGCCTGCAGTATCGAGAATAAGGTCGATGACCTCGTTGCCCTCCTCGTCTTTATATCCGAGGATGTCACGCGTTATCTCGATAAGGTAGGAATCAAGCTCGCCCTTGTTCCACTCGGTAAAGACCTCGTGCATTTCCTGGTTAGTTAAGCCGAGGCCCTGCTTCATTATCTGGTAAGTCTCGCAAATCATCTGCATATCACCGTACTCGATTCCGTTGTGTGTCATTTTGACGAAGTGCCCGGCTCCGTTCTCGCCCACCCAGTCGCAGCACGGCTCGCCCTCCGGTGTCTTCGCGCAAACTGACTGAAAGATGGGTTTTACACTTTCCCATGCCTTCGGCGAGCCGCCCGGCATCATCGATGGCCCCTTTAGTGCGCCTTCTTCTCCACCCGAAACGCCTGTGCCGATGTAGAGTTTGCCCTTGCTCTCGACGTATTCTGTTCGGCGGATGGTGTCGGGGAAATGCGAGTTGCCGCCGTCGATGATGATGTCGCCATCTTCGAGGACCGGCAAAAGTTGTTCGATGAAGGCGTCAACTGGAGGCCCGGCCTTGACCAGAATTATTACCTTGCGGGGCTTTTTCAAATTCTGGGCAAGCTCCTCTATGGAGTGGCATCCGATGATGTTCTTGCCTTTGGCCCGGCCGTTGATAAAATCATCGACCTTCGAAACTGTGCGATTAAAGCAGGCCACTGTAAAGCCCTTGCTTTCCATATTTAAAATCAGGTTTTCACCCATAACTGCCAGCCCTATCAGGCCGATATCCGCTTGTGACATTTTGTAATACCCTTTCAAAAAAATAAGAAAAAGTTTGGTCGAAATACGATTTTACAAGGTATGCTAAAAAAGGCCAAAAATCAAGGGCAAGAGTATTTTCATTTACGATTCAAATTCAGTTTTGGGTATGCCGCTTTGACGTATAATGGACTGAAGGGTGCCAATACGGATTTCTTTGTGGTCCGGCACAGGAACGGTAATGGTAGTTTGAGGCAGCTTTTTCTGCATCACTACATGACTGCCCCGTCTGCGCACTTCTTGAAAATCATGTTGCGCCAAAATAGAGCAGACATCTTTGCCGGAGAGAATGCGTAATTTAGGCAATCGCCACCTCGACTTGCGTTATAAATATCTCCCCATGCATGCGTTCTTTTATTTCTCCGGGTGAAGCGGTTTCGAAAAACAGCTCTATGGCCTCCTGAAGATTATCACGGGCCGATTCGATACTATCACCTTGACTTGCAATATCAAGGTCCGGACATAACGCAACATACATATCATCTTCACGTTCGATAATTGCTGTAAGTTTTTGTTTCATTTAGTCTCCTTGTCTTTAGCCGGTGTTATTATAGCAAAATTTGACGGGAAAACACAAAAAATTGATATTTATTCCTTGAACCGTAAATCCTGAACTTTATCCGCAGCAAAGAAGGCCAAAAATCAAGGGGCAAGATTATTTTTATGTTTCTGCCGCCATTAAAATAAAAAGGGCTGCAAATTTTTGCTCACAGCCCCTCTGATTCTCAAGGAACTCAATCTATCAATTCTTTTCATTTTCGTAAAATTAAACCGCCGAGGCCTGTTCCTATGAAGTAAGCAGAATGCTGGACGTAGAAAAAGAGTACGTTAAGTTAAATTATAGGCCAGCATACTCGATTGCCACAAGGTGATTATTAAGGTCAAACGATAATAGCCACGCCCTTATGTGCGGGTCGCCTGCGAAAGTTGAGATAAACCAAATCATTGGACTTTGCCCCGCATCGAACCAAGCTTTGTAAGTAGAGCCGCTGACCGATTCTCGCACCAACGGCATTTTGCCTGTTATTTTTACCACTTCATCATATGTCATCCCAAGTTTTATATCCGTGCGTTTTGCTGTTGCACAACCGGCGCATAATGCCAAAAGCAATACCGCTAAAATAATCCTTCTCATTCCTATTTCTTTCAAATTTGGCCTGAAATGGAGTAGGTAAAATTTTACTTGTCTCTGAGTGGGAAATCAAGAAGAATTATGGCAAAATATTGTTTTTTAAGGCAATTCAATATATTCTTAGTTTATTATGAATTGCACGATATTCGTCTTACAGAAATTAGGTCGAAAGGATAAGATTAACATACTTTATAGCCCATCATTAAAGGAGCAGGAATTATGTACAATCAAAGCTTGAGTAATATAGACAAAACGAAATTAGAAGGCAGGATTTATCCAGCTATCCAATCCTGCGTAGGCAACCGATACAAGATTATTTTGGGCATATTTGCTTATTATGGTTTTATGCTTTTGCAATCAGATAAGTCATGGTTTCTCAACATAGGATGTAGGATTCACGTTTTGAACCTTGCTGCGAGTTTTATTTTCACCCTTTTCGTCATACATAATACTGCTAATTACTTTGCAAACGCTTCTGAACAAAAAGAAATCGAATTTACATGTGGAGAAAATGAAAAGTTGCAAGGTAAGGACCATTGCTATAAATTGGGACGATTTATTCAGGATAAGGTTCCGATTGAAATTTGCTCATTCATTGTAATATTGATTCTGATATGGCTGGCTTTTATATTTATAACCTGTGCAATAATTCCAAAACTCCATACGCCACATTCTTCTTACAATAACAGAGAAATCCGCCCAAACTTTGAAATGACTTGTGATAGCCATTATTGACGAACAAGCTTACAGTTTCTGAAGTTGTTTCTCTGGCCCACGCAGTTTCTCTTAAAGCAGTATCACCCCTGTTACTTGTCCGTCGTAGCTTCAGCAAAAACGAATTTCATGTTTCGGAATTAGGATTTTCTTCTAATCTTTTGGAATAGTAGGAATATAGCCTCCTGTGAGTCTGTGCAGCACTTCGCCGGCGTGATGCACAAGCAAAATCCCTTTTTCTTCTTTGTTTTCATAATAAGATATATCAATCTGTTCCGGGTCCATATAGCCCAGGTTCACCTTTCGACAGCGTTCTCTGCTGATTCCCGTAGCGAGTACAACATTGATCCTTGGCCTCTCTACGCCGTCGGTAAATGTACCGATACCTTTAACATGTGTGGAATGCGCTATCACAGCCCGCGGGATTCCGGTGAATTTATCCATTCGCTTGAGGAAATAGTCTCGCGTATGGTAGCCAATCTGGTCAATAAATTTGCCGTGAGTATATGAGATTTCAGTTATATGTGGTGCATAGATAATCAGTGTACCGCCGTCGGCGGCTACCGGTTCGAGTTTGTACATCGCTTTGGCGGCCGTCCAGATATCGTCGTACATCTCGGGCGCGATGCCGAGAATTGTTTTATACGGCTTGTCTTTATAGACAATGTGCACTTGCTCGGAGAGCTGGGCCGCTTTTTCCCATGCCTCTACACAATCGCCTATAAACAAACCCTTAAGTTTGTCTTCAACGGCGACGATGGCGAACAATTTTCGGGGTATTTTTATAAACGAAGCCGCTTTTTCCACCACTTTCCTCGGCGGCGTCCATATGTTGCC
>JAOUFU010000162.1 GCA_029858035.1 Phycisphaerae bacterium | reverse complement strand
CCGCCGTTCTTGTTTGTTGGATCATACTTATTAGTTTCTCGCTTCTTAACTTTTCTGCAGCCGATTTTCTTATCAGCGCAGCATTTGTTGGTATCGTATTGCTTAGTATCTACAGGAATAAATACTTCATTTCTTTGATAGTCCCGTTAACCCTCCTTACCTTGTGGGCCGCAAGTCCCAAGGCAGGTTATAACGGAAGATATATCTATCCGTTTATCCTATTACCCGCTTATGTCACCATGCATATTCTCGCTTCCTTGTTCTCAAAGGACGGCAAATTCAAACAAACCAACATCATCTTTCCCGTATTAGCTTCACTTGCTGCTGTCCTTTTGATGATGCTCATATTTAATCCTTTCGGTTTCAAATCACCGTCCTGGAATATGAAGCCTGCCGAAGGCTTCTTCCCATCCATCTTCAGTTGGTTCCGTGCTGTTCTTAATTGGGTGATCAGTTGGCCGGGATCGTTGACACAATTTCTTAACTTTCATCGGCTGACGCGCCCGGTATATGAACGTAATGTCGAAGTAGACTATACACATTTGTTTATCGTGCTTTTTATATTAAGCATTATTTCGATTATTATCTGGTTAATGTTACCTTACCTGCGAAGGATTTTCAGTCAGTTGCCGAACAAAACCGATGATCAACCACCTGACGATGCTTACAGCTTGCCTAAAATCGATTTGGCCCTGATTGCCATTGCCGTCCTCACGACATATATGGCCATTCAGTCACGAAGGTTCATACCGATTGCTGCTTTCGCCGCTTGTCCCGTTGTGGCGATGTTCATCGACCAGATGGTTCGGACAATCTCGGCCGCAAGAAACTTCCACAGGAAAAATCAGCTCACCGTCTCCCCAATGTCACAGCAGCTACAATTGTTTTTCATCGTTCTCGGAGCAGCGGCTGTTTTAATCTCAGGCATAGGTTGGGGGCTTAAATTTAAGCGCGTTTATCTCGATGCTTGGCCCACCGATTCGAAATTAAATTCCGTTTTTATGAGAATGACGGCATCCGATGCAAAACCCTTCTATGCCTGTCAATTTATAAGAGACAACAAAATAAGGGGCAAAATATTCAATTACTGGACTGAAGGTGGTTTCATCGCCTACGGTCAGAATCCCGACCCGAACACAGGAAGAACTCCTCTGCAATTATTTATGGACGGCAGGGCACAGGCCGCTTATGAGCCCAGTGCTTACAAAATGTGGTCTGATATTATGTCCGGTGGACCCGCTGTCTACGAGGCAAAGGTAACACAAAAGGCCTTAGACTACAAAAAAATCGGAAATTGGGTGGATAACAGGCTAAAAGAACAAAATGTCTGGGTCGTCTTAATGCCGACCGGACAGTTTGAAACACCTTTTGTAGAAGGACTCGAATATCATCCCGATTGGCAGGTTGTCTTCTATAATAACAAGCAAAAGCTCTTTGTTGATATAACAACGCCGCAGGGAAAGAAAATCTTTGATGGTATTTTTAATGGAGAAACCCTCTATCCCGATGAATTTTCTCGAAACCTTATTATGGCTCAGATTTGGTTTACATTCGTCCGGGAAACAAATGCGAAAAAACAGGCATTTGAATTTGCTAAAAAAGCATTCGACTTAAATCAGTCACAGGCGCCTATGCGACAGATAATGTCCGCTACAAGGTTCCCGGAGCTAAGAGTTGAAGCTGAGGCGTTTTGCGAAGATTATTTCAAACTGTTTGAAGAAAATATAGAAACCTGGCCCAAAGAGCATGGCTATCACAACAGAATCGCTGCCGCATTAAACGCTTGCAGTTTTTTAAAAGAAATTGCCAAAAGGCAGAAAAACACAAAACTTGAGCAGGAGTATGCCGCAAAAATGGACCTCTATCAAAATGAGCGACAACTGTTACTCAAAAGAAAAAGGTGGTGACCTGTGACAGAGCATGACTCGAATAAAATCACTGCTGATTCAGGCCCCCAAAAGTCTGTTTCCATAAGTGTTTTCTTTCCATGCTATAACGAACAGGGAAACGTCGCGCGTACCGTGCAGAATGCGCTTGATGTCTTGGAAAACCTAAAAACGGACTTCGAGGTAATTATCGTTGACGATGGAAGCCGCGACGACACTGCAAAAATTGCCGATGAAATCGCCGCTCAAAACAACAGGGTCAAAGTAGTCCGTCATCCCACTAATCTCGGTTATGGCGCCGCTTTGCAGTCCGGCTTCAAAGCTGCAAAAAAAGAGCTCGTCTTTTACACAGATGGCGACGGACAGTTCGATATTAAGGAAATGCCCCCTTTATTGCCACTCATGGAAAAATTCGATATTGTAAGTTGCTACAGGCTAAACCGGAAGGACCCGATTGTAAGAAAACTCAACGGTTGGGCATGGACAAAGCTGGTTTGCTTCGTATTCGGCATGAAAATTCGTGACATCGATTGTGCTTTCAAATTATTCAAAACAAAAATCTTCGAAAATATGGAATTGTCGAGCGCCGGAGCGCTCATCGACGCTGAAATCTTGGCTCGGGCTGTACGAAAAGGTTGTTCTGTTACTCAAAAGGGCGTACATCATTATCCACGAACAGCTGGCGCACAAACCGGTGCAAACTTAAGGGTCATTCTGCGTGCCTTCAAAGAGTTGTTTAAATTACGACGAAAAATCCACCACTCGTGAAGCGGTGTTTGGCCGTTGCCGGAAACGCGACTATATACCTTAAATAACCAATGAACGATGAAGAAAAAATCAACCTGTTCATCTATGGCTCATTGCGTGACCACAGGATCTTCCAATCAGTCAGCGGTTTCAGTTTTACCAGAAAACCCTCGAAAATCGATGAAAAAACCCTGCTGGCTGAACCCGCATTACTGCCGCATTATCGAAAACTCAGCCCCGACAATGTCTATTTCTATGCTGTGCCGGCTCAGTCTTCAAGAATTGATGGTTTTGTAATATATGATATCCCTGCCCACGCAATGGCTGAAATCGATAGTTATGAAGGAAAAAGATACGACAGGGAGACCGTACACGTAAACACCGCAAAAGGTATCGTCGAAGCACAGGCATACTTGACCACTCACGAGTCGATGAAAAAACACTTCGGAGACAGGTTCCACGTCAATCTAATACACGAGCTTTGGCTCAGGAAAAGAATTGAGAAATTTATTAAAAAGCACACTCGGCCTGGCGAACGTACAATAGACGCCGAGTTGGAAAGACGGGCCGAAAGAGAACTCATCGCTACTACTGAGCGTGACCTCGTTATGAGCCATTATCAGTCCGATGCCGTTAGCGACTATTATCTTGAACACGAGCTCGACCGCCCGCGCCCAAGCATAAAACATTTATACGAAGACCCAAAGGCCAGACCACTCATCAAAAATTATTTGCCTTTGGTTCTAAAACAGGTCCTGCTCAATCAGCTCGACGACAAAATCCAGTCGGAGTATCGATTCGACCTTGAGCACATGCGTACTTCTGAGAGATATTTCAAACGCTCTATTAGTCTTCTTGTCGCTTTGCAAATGATAAATACAAACAGCAGGGCGGTTGATTTGATTGTTCAAAAATGTCTTCAAACAATGCCGCCCGAAAAATACGACCTCATTGACTACGTCAAATACGCCGTACAGGCTGCAAGGAGTATGTTTCATTCTCGTATTGCACGGGCACACTTGGAGCACATCCGGGCAAATTGTCAGCCCGGCGTCGTACCACTCGGCATTGAGATTGAGTTAAGCAACCTCGGACCTGCTGCCGTTGAGCCGCAGAGAAGCATAAAAAATAAAATCGACCCGATATTTAACGGATTTAAGTATTTCTATGATTTTCATCTCGATGTATTGTCCTGGAAACTCGGGGGCTACATCGACGACCACTCCGGTTCAACAGACCGTGCACGAAGAGAGGGTTTTCTTGAGCTGGCCCCGGGAAGACTAAACATCGCAGGCGAGCTATCCAGACCTGCAACCGCGGACACTTGGCTGCTTAATCACTTAATACAGGAGATAGCGAATTTCTATGATGTTCGGCCGCACAGTTTGCATCTTTCTTTCCAACTTAGAAAAAAACAAATCGGTAATCAAAATATTCTACCTTTAGGTTTTGTAAAGTGCCTACTTGTCCTCGGTGGCGGCCCGGAAGTAAAAGATACCGGAAAAATGTGGCTTTCAAGAATGGGGTATGAGGAGATAACACAATACGGATACGGTGAAGAGCTCGTCTTTGCAAGGACCAGCAAAAGAAAATGGTATCTGGGAGGAGATGATATTGCAAACAGCCCCCCCGCGCAGGCAACTACACATGTCCAGCAGTATAAATTTATTCGGCTGGAAAAAAATGCCAATTACGAGCCCTTAATCATGTGCCTCAAAGGTCTCCAGTTGGCATACAATCCTGCCGATTATTTAAGCGCGGAGCAATTAAAAAACAGCAAAATATTAAGGCGGGAATATGAGGATTTGAAAAAATGGGCCGCTGACCCTACTCCAATCGGACACAAAACTATAAGCAAATTCTTAAATACCGTTCACGATGGTTTGATGAACGAAGGACACCGAAGGCCGGTACACAAATTGCATTATATCGATTGGGCCTTAAACGCCATTGATGCCCGGCTCCGCAATTTTAACGGGCAGCTAAAAAAATCACTCTAACATTCGGAGTGGTTCTCTTTCACGTACCCTCAACATTCAACTGGTATGTTTTTGTACTTTTTAGTCTTTCTATTACGAACTTTGTCACTTCATTGTGGTCAAAGGCTAAATTTTTCGGCAGTTTTCTTATATCGAACCATTGCGCCTTGGCCGCGTCGTCACCGGCCTCAATTGTACTCGATCCCTCTGTCAATATTCCCATAAATGTTACTGTGATTACTCGTCCTCTCGGGTCTCTCCCGCAATTGCCAAAAGTATGGATCTGTTCCAGCCCTACCCCTGTAAGACCCGTCTCCTCTGACAGTTCACGCGCCACTGCTTCTTCCAGTTCCTCATCGATATCTACGAATCCACCGGGCAAAGCCCACTGCCCCTTGAAAGGCTCGTTTCCACGTTCGACAAGCAGCAGTTGCACCTTATCTCCAAAAAAACTAAAAACAGCAGCATCGGCTGCTACCATCGGCCTCGGCCATTCGTAAACATATTTCCCTTTTCTAGCCATACTCGATTTCTACTCCAAAAAGTCGGATATCAAACTAAACGATAAAATTTTAATAAGAAAATACTTGAAAGAGCTTGCATTCTAATATCTAATCTCGCCTTTTGTATTTTATTTTTGGATTTTCTTATGGCGATTGCTAAAAATCTCTCTTTAGCTTACAATAGTTCAGACATGGTAACTTTAGGGACTACTTCCGATAATAACATCATAACCGCTTGGCTCACACTCGACAACGGCTGGAGCGGAAAGGCCGCACTATACAGAGAACGGGGAAAAAACTTCTCGCAATACGACTGGGCTGAATGCCTCTCACAACCAAACTTGCTTTTTGATGATGTTGACAAAATTCTCAAGATTGGCTCACAAAACTGTGTGGCAGTAAAAAATCTTCAAATTCGGGATACACAGATAAAAGTCGTTATAAAAAGACTTGAAATGGGGGATGGTTTGCGACAGTTCTTTCGATCATTTCGGCACGGAAAAGCACTGAGAAACTTCAAAACCGCCATAAATTTAATTAGCTCGGGCTTACCGGTTATAATGCCTTTTGCCGCCCTCCAGAACAGACCCGGCCTCTTGACAAAACAAAGTATTTACATTACAGAATATTTCCCGAACAGCTCCAACCTGCACTCCTTTATCTCTAAACAAGTACACTCAACAAAACAACAGGAACGGTATGCACTAAAAAAACTGATATCTAATCAGATCGTCTCGCTGTTGGCTTCTCTGCACAAAAATGGCCTGTGGCACAGGGATTCGAAGGCAAGCAATTTTGTCGTGTGTAAGGACAAGCACGATAAATACAAAATATTGCTCGTAGATATGGACGGAATAAAGCACTATGTCCTGCGCCGAAGGAGTCGGCAACTTCGTTCTTTATGTCACCTGGCCGCCTCACTTATGTCTGTACCCGGCATTAACCGCACGGATTACTGGCGGACCTTTACTGCGTATTGCGATCTGATCGGCCTTGAGCCCGCGAGACGCAGGCCGCTTTTCCGACAGCTTGCAAGAAGGGCACAGTCCAAAAGAATGCGCGCTATGGCCGGAGGCGTTGGCAGTAAATGAGTAAATATGCCGGATACTTTGGAAAACTTCTTGATAATAAAACCCAGCTCACTCGGTGACATAGTCCTTGCTTTACCGGCCATCACGGCTTTACACAAAAGTTTCCCCGATGCAAAAATTAGCTGGCTCGTTCGCCCGGAATTCGCACCTCTGCTCAAAAACCATCCGGATTTGACAGACCTGATTATCTTTGACCGCAGACTTCTTGGCAAAGCCTGGTTCCATCCACGTGCATTTGCCTCTCTTCTGTCCTTTATTCGCCTCCTTCAACAAAAAAAATTCGATGCTGTTTTAGACCTGCAGGGCCTTTTCCGCACAGCTTCATTGGCCTGGCTAACCCGATGCAAAAAACGCTTCGGTATAGCAAAAGCCAGAGAGCTTGCTCACTTCTTTTACACAAATAAGGTCAAACAGGACCGGCATTGCATTCATCTGGTCGATTACTACTTAAAGATTATACAAACCATTACCGACTCCGAAGCACAGGCCCACTTTGTTTTACCGCAGGATCCTTCCGCCGCCGAAAAGGTGAGCGGCTTATTGACCGGTCACGATATAGATCCCGATAATTACGCCGTCTTTGTACCTGGCTCTGTCCATGCCGATAAATGTTGGCCCGCACAGCGATTTGCCGCCTTGGCTGATAAGATTTCTTCGCACTTTCACCTCTCTATTGCTGCGACAGGAACCGAATCTGAAATGGACACTATCGAAAGCCTGAAAAATCTCGCAAATGTCCCCATAGCCAACCTCGCCGGCCAAACTTCACTAACCGAGCTTATCGCATTGTTAAAAGCTGCAAAACTCGTCGTGACCAATGACACCGGCCCCGGCCACATCGCCGCTGCCCTGGGCACACCACTTGTTATGATATTCGGCCGTTCTAATCCTGCAAGGGTCGCTCCGTATAGAAGTCCCCAATCTGTTGTGGCTATTGAACCGGCCGGCAGGGGCCTTCGGCCAGACAGTTCTGACCCGAAGTATGATATTAATAAAATAACGGTCGCTCAGGTCTATCAAAAGATATGTGAACAAATTGATTCGTAGCACGCACCGTGCTGATTTTCTTATACCGCAGCCATTTGGTAGGGGTTATTTCTTCGTCTGGGAAGCTTCCCCAAATAGTCCGACCAACTTGCTGCCCTCTTTTTCAGCCGCATCCTTTTCTTCAAGGACGAAATCGCCAGGCATAATGACGTCCTTGTGCCTGTCATAATCGTTCCGCACGCGGATTATTTGCGGCCTGTAACCTTCGGCCGTTACCATGATATTGTATTCCTGAAGCCACATTCCCTCCTTCACGCCTCCGCTCGCTATAATTCTCTTCAACCGGAAGCACCCGTCATCATCGGTAAACGCTGTATGTTCTTTACCTTGAGCTTCCATCGTGCCCGCTTCTGAGTAGGCATCATGAATGGGTAAGGGAACAGCTCTCACTTCGACTCCCTTGATGGGTCTTCCTCCACTGTCCGTCACTCGACCGATGACGCTCATCCTGTTGGGGAAAGCAAGGGCCACAAAGAAGTATCCGATCACTACAATAACCGCAAGCACAACAATTCCGATGCTCACGAACGTCACCGCAGCGATGCTCTTTAATATCAAACGGCCTATCATGAATTCGACTCCTTTCGTTAGCTATGGCACATGGTTCACCGCGACTTCTTTTGTCGCCTACTTGGTGTTTAGCCCACAAATTTATTTGGATATCAATTCTATAGTTGATCAGGTTATTAACGTCCAATGAGCTTTCGAATGAGGCAATTCGCCAGATACTTCGTTGGCCGAAGGTTCCTGCGGCGGTTCTCATCGGCGATTTCTTCTTTATCGGTAAGCGCCGACTTTGCCAATGCCGCCCAGTCATCTCTGCTTGTTTCGAATTCCTCCTCCGATTGCTCTCTGACGATTTGTACCTTCTCCAGCTCACTGCCGTCAAGCCAGAGGCCATCTCCTTCCGGGCAGCGGTCCAGGATGATACCGCTGGAATAATCGTAGTTGATTGCCTCCATTCCCGCCCCGCACTTCGGGCACAGCACGACTCTTTGCTGTTCTTCTTTCGGCACGCCCGTAAATCCCAGTGCCAGCGTCTCCTTCACTAACTTCTCATCGAACTTTTCCTCTTTCGTCTCCACGATTTTTACGATTTCTCCATCGTCAAGCCAGGTGCCGTTGCATTTGGCACACTTGTCGATTTCCACACCTTCGTAGACCGAAGTTTTCAATACTGTATCACACTTTGGGCAATTCATATCATTCTCCCGATCATCTTACCCCAACTACTTTTTGTTTTCTACCGGCATTATCAAAATCTCACGAACTCGACACCCTACATCTTTTCCCGATTTTTTAGAGCCCAGATTTATTGGAGGTCATGTTTCTAAATATTTAACATTCTTATATGCTAAATATAGTACTATAAAACCAATAAAGCCGAAGCTGCTGTCGAGAAACCGCCAAAATAAAGGCACGCCCCGAAAGCTGCCGCTTCCAAATGCTAAGAGTATATGCAACAAGCATATGACCATACCACTCTTTATTATCCATATATTCCTCACTGGATCCACAATAGCTCCAATAAAGAAAACAATAAAGACAAGTTGTGCAAAAGCTAACCAATCCATACAGTAGGCCATAAATGGATACTTGATGTATGTTTCTGCAATACCTTCGTAGAGGTGATTAATCCAGGCGGATAGATCGGAAAATTTTTGCCCCATGCGCGTCTCTGCACCGAATATATTATTAAGCCAGGCTAATTCCGGCCTGACAAACAAAACTAACTGACACCCGAATACCAAACCAAATATAAATAAAATAAGTAATA
>JAOUFU010000699.1 GCA_029858035.1 Phycisphaerae bacterium | reverse complement strand
ATGGTGTGTATTGTGGCTGCTCTGGGGGGACTCCTGTTCGGTTACGACACGGGTGTCATTAACGGGGCAATTGGTCCTCTGAAAACCTACTTTGCCCTTGATGCAAAGGCTGAAGGCTGGGCGATGGGTTGTGCATTACTGGGATGCGCGATCGGGGCGGCCAGCGCAGGTGTGCTCAGCGACTGGTTGGGACGCAAAAAGGTACTAATTTTTTCCGCGATTCTGTTCTTTATCTCGGCAATGGGAACGGCATTTCCGAAAACTATCACCGCTTTTATAATTTTTAGAATAATCGGCGGCCTGGGAGTGGGGGCAGCCTCAATGTCGTCACCGATGTACATCGCCGAGATAACGCCGGCCAGGATTCGAGGCCGGATGGTGTCGGTCAACCAGTTCGCAATCGTTACCGGTTTTCTGGTCGTTTATTTTGTGAATTATTATATCGACCGGCAGGGAGATGCGGTGTGGAACGAGCAGGTAGGATGGCGGTGGATGTTTGGCTCGGAAGCGCTGCCGGCGATATTGTTGTTAGTACTGCTGTTTTTCGTGCCGGAAAGTCCACGCTGGCTGACCAAGCAAGGCCGGGGTGAGGAAGCCCTGATGATTCTGAGCCGGGTTGACGGAGCCGAGTATGCCAAGAGTGAGCTTCTGGAAATCGAGGATGCAATCGCCCACGAAAGCGGGTCGTTAAAGCAATTGCTCCAGCCGGGTATGAAGATCGTGCTGGTCATGGGTATTGTGCTGGCTGTCCTGCAGCAGGTAACGGGGATCAATGTGTTCCTCTACTTCGGCACCGAAATTTTCAAGAAGATGGGTTCCGAAACCAATGCCGCTTTGCTTCAGACCGTTATTGTCGGTGTCGTGAATATGACGTTTACTATTATTGCCATCTGGACGGTGGACAAGCTCGGCCGAAAACCGCTAATGATGATAGGTTCTGCCGGCATGGGGCTTTCACTGCTTGCGATGGGACTTGCAGCGTTCTTTCAAAAAACCGAATTGTGGATGTTATTATTTATTCTTGGTTATATCGCTTGCTTTGCCCTGTCCGTAGGCCCGGTAACGTGGGTGATTTTATCTGAAATCTTCCCCACCCGCATCCGCGGCCGGGCAATGGCCATCGCCACCGTATGTCTGTGGATAGCAAACTACATAGTCTCGCAGACGTTCCCGATGATGGATGGAAACCAATGGCTGCTTGACAGGTTTCATCGTGCCTTTCCGTTTTGGATATATGGAGCTTTCAGTGTTATTTTGCTGGGCTTTGTCTGGCGATTTGTGCCGGAAACCAAGGGAAAAACACTTGAGGAAATAGAAAAGCATTGGAAACTATAAAGAAACAAACTTAATTATTTGAAAAAGGAGCAGTCCGGATGAAAAGTTCGAAGTTGACTAAGTATTTTGTATTCTCATTGTTGTTTTGTATATGCCTTACTCTCTCTGCCGCCGGGCAAACAAAACTATTCTGGCAGATTGGCAAGGCCGACAACAACACTGCGGAGTTCGCGCTGGGCCCGAACAACAGTAACCAGTATTCGGTGACGTTTCCTCGCGATGCATTGTTCATCGCGGGTCAATCCGATCCGAAGCAGGATTGGCCTTATATTCAACCTGGTCCTGCGGACACCTGGGCCGGCAGCACCAGTCATACCTTTACGATTCTTTTCGGCGTCAAAACCGCACCGACTACAGGCCAATGTGAGCTGCTTATTGATTTTGTGGATACACACAGCGCCAAGCCGCCCAGGATGCAGATCAAAATTAATGAATCCAGCTTTATACGCGAGCTTCCCAAAGGTGCAGGGGACCCGTCGGCATTTGGCGAGGTCGAAAAGGGCCGTGAGCACCTGCTCACAATCGACTTCCCTGTTCAGGTGCTTGAAGCCGGCACGAACACAATCACTATCACCTCACTTACAGGTAGTTGGATACTCTACGATTATCTAACGCTCAGAACTCCGGCCGGCGTCGAGACCGGACCGCTCAAATCCACAAATAAGCTTTTGGGGATCGACACGCAGCCATTTTTGATTGAACGCAATGGGGAGCTGTACCAGCCGGTTATAGCCTCTTTACTGCATCTCGGTGAGCCGGTTGAGGCCACAGTCACTGTAAAGGGATCCGAACCGGTCAAACAGTTGCTTAAATCCGGCTACAAGATGATCGAGGGATTTGCCCCGCAAGTAACCAAG
>JAOUFU010000161.1 GCA_029858035.1 Phycisphaerae bacterium | reverse complement strand
GCAACGGCAAGTATGATGTGGAGATAGACGGCAAAAAAACCCTTACGGTCGACTTCCGAGCGCCGGAAACTGCCGAGGCGGACGTGGCGCTGGGGACACACGAACTTGAGAAGGGTGACCACAAAACTTCCTTCCGCGCGACCGAGAATGCCAAACAAGTTGGGACCTTGGCCGTCGAAATCCTGCGGCTGCTGAAACTGCCGCCTGAGGCCAAACGCACCGAGCGTACCCATCACGAAGCCCATTTCATTCGACTGGGCATTGGCCGAGCGCTTTATGCGTATCGCCTGGCTTTCGATACGCTCCCCGATTCGCTGGAGACACTGGTCGAGGAGGGCTTCATGCCGGCTCGCTATCTCCGGGATGAAAACAATCTGCCGCTGAAAGCGTGGCGCGAGGGTGACACGATGGTCGTCGAGAGTCCTGGTAAGGACCACTGGAGACATAGTTGGAAGGGCCTCGACCCCAGACGTTGACAAAATGGCTTATAGGTGAAGCTAAGACGTCTTTGTGAGGATTTGAGAAAATGAATCGACGCGACTTTCTCGCCATGAACGGCGCGGCTTTGCTTGGTGCTCTCGGTGCAACACAGCACCTTTTTGGCAGAAAAGAGAATTCCACCGGTTCAGGAATCGCCTGGCACCGTCACGAGGCAACCAAGCTCTTTGATCGCGTTTCCTGGAACAACCGACCCCTTATTTATGGAGAAGGCGTAGGTCTCCTTGACGGCTTCTGCTGTCTACTGGACGACGGCAAGCTGGGGCCGGACATCTTTCTGGCGGCTGACAAGCCGAAAGGTGGATGTGGGCCCGTCAAACTGTCCCTGTCTCACCGTCTGCACAGCTTTAGAGACGACAGCAAGGAAGATTTGCTTGAAGCAACTCTGGAATTGAAGAACACATCTGGGCATCCTTGCGAAGTGTTGTCTGGTTTCCTTAGCGGTGTCCGCCCTTGCCGACACGCCACTGAGCAACAAATTTATCTACCGATTACGGCGAGAGGAATGCAGGGTAACGCAACCAAGTACGATTGCCATCAGGCCGTAGGCTCCGAAGGCTACCTGGCTCATTATCTTGAAAAGCAGGCCAGCGACCCGCGCGAAGCAACCACACAGGCACTCCTGCTGGCGCCGGTGATTGACATTTTCTCTAATAACGGCTCTTGTCACGTGGCCCTTTTCGCATCGTCCATGGAGCCGATTTTCTTCCAGGCGCTGGAGGGTCCTTCTTCCACAGCGTGGCGGATGGGCGGGTGGGTTCGGCTGGATCCCGGCCAATCGCTGGAGACAAAGGCGTATCTGCTGCTGCATTCCGGCGACACCACCGAGGCGTGGACAGCGTTCCATAAGTTTGCCCATCAGGAAGATTTCCCACCCATCGAATGGACGCGGGAATTTCGGGTGCATTATTACGATTTCCTCTCAGCCGTTGAAGCCGACGGTCCCCGTGGAGGTGGTTATGACGCGGACCTGAAGCATTTCGGCGAATTTTATGTTGGCATGGCCACCCAGCACGGCTACTACCTCTCATACGGCGATTTCATCCATCCCGACCGGAAAGAGTGGCCCGCGATGCCGAGTGATCCGAAGGGGCCGGTTATTATGTCACTGGAGAAGATGAAAGCCCGTGTCGAGGCGACGCGCCGTGCCGGCGTGCATCCCATGATCTATTTGCACTACACGATTCTCGATGAGGGTTCACCTCTCTTCGAGAAGATGAAGGATTCAATCCAGGTGGACGCTGCCGGCAATCCCATCTCCTTTGGTTGGGCGGGACCGGATGTCATCAAGAAAACCTGGAAGATGTCGGTGGCCTCACCCGCATGGAGGAAACACCTTATCCAGCAAGCCCGGTGGGTGATGGAACTTCTTGATCCGGACGGCATCGTATTGGATGAAACGTTTACAGCCTGGGGCTACGACCACCATCCGGATCGCCGCGGCCCGCTTTCGCCGGGTGGCATCGAGTTGATGCGCGGCCTCCGTGCGGCAGTGCGTTCCTTCGGGCCGGACAAGGCGCTGTTTGCCAGCGATTGTTCGATGGGCAACTTCTGCCTCTGGGGTGACGGCGAGGGTGGCGACCACTGCTATGACCGCCTGCTCGGCAATCCTCTATACCGTCAGCCGCCGGTGCGTTATATCGCGGCGCTGGGGGAAAAGGCGTGGCAGCCTTGTGCGTGGCTTTTCAAGTCGCTGTGGCCGGCGCAGATGGATCTGGCCCGAAAGGTCGGGGCGGGGGTGGGTGTCACCAACGGCTGGGGTGACAATCTCGGACTGGCACGTTTGCCCGAAAAGATTAAACGGCGTATGATCCGCGATATCAACTTGCTTGTGAAGAGATGAAGATCAATCAGATTTGGCGGATTGAGTATAATCATCATCGACCACACGGAAGTTTGCATCGCACTAATGTAACCACAAGCGTTGGATTTTAGTATAGGTCATAAAAAATGTGCTAACCGCTGGGTAATCGTAAAACTGAAGAAAGTGAGGATAGTATGCAAACAGCTTCAATGTTCTTAATCGTTGGGTTATTTATTAATCCATCGGCATACGCCCAAGAAACCGATGTCCCCAAGAGTCAACAAGTGAATACACTCCTGACGTCTTCGGTGGTTTCGCTCGACGGGGATAAGTGGCTGTTGGCTATTGACCCAAACAATGTCGGGCGAGAGGAGAAGTGGCACAATAAACCACTTGAGGAGGCAAGACAGACAAAAGTCCCGTGGATTATACAGGATCCTTTCCCGGGATATCACGGGGTGGCCTGGTATTGGCGGGAGTTTACACCACCAGACAGTCGGCACACGCAGGGTCGGTATTTACTCAGATTCTGGGCCGTGGATTACAAGGCGGATGTGTGGCTCAATGGTGTGCACATCGGCGAGCACGAGGGCGGGGAGTCGCCGTTTGTGCTGGACGCGACCAGCGAGATCAAACCACGCCAGCCAAACTTGCTGACGATCCGCGTGCTTAATCCCACGCACGAGCCGATTGATGGGATTGTGCTGAACGAAACGCCGCACCGCAATAAGGCGCTGCCGTATACATCGGGCAGTGCCTGGAACCAAGGTGGCATTATGGATTCGGTCGAGCTGGTTATAGTCCCAGCGGTCCGAATCGATGACCTTTTCACTCGACTCGACTGGAAGACAGGTATCATTCGAATCCAGGCAACTGTGCAGAACACGTTGCCTAACGCGGTAAGTGCAAAGTTTGAGTTTAGTGTTGCACCGGCCTCCGACGGCCAGACGATTCAAACGGTTTCGCTGGAACGAAAACTGGCATCTGGCGAAACAACTATGGAAACCCAGGTGCAGGTGCAAAATCCTCGGTTGTGGGAACTAAACGACCCCTTCCTGTACCGTGTGACTGCACGCGTGTGCGCGGAGGGGTACCACTCGTTCGATGAGTGTTCGGTGCGATGCGGCTTCCGCGATTTCCGCTTTGAGAACGGCGCCTTTCGGCTCAATGGCCGCCGGATTTACCTCCGCTGCTCACACACAGGCAATTGCTGTCCCATCGGCCTTGAATTGCCTCACGACCCGGACATATTAAGGCGAGACCTCATCAACGCCAAGGCAATGCGATTTAATACCATCCGTTTCATCGCCGGCGTGGCCAAACGGTATCAACTGGACCTTTGTGATGAGATCGGACTGATGGTCTACGAAGAATCCTATGCGAGCTGGTGCCTTGCTGATTCGCCCAAAATGCCGCAACGATACGACGAATCAGTGCTCGGGATGGTTCGCCGCGACCGCAATCATCCAAGCATTGTAATCTGGGGCCTGTTGAATGAAACGCCGGAGGGCCCCGTGTTCCGACATGCGGTCGCCTTTTTACCGAAGCTGCGGGTGTTGGACGATTCCCGAATGGTGCTCCTCAATAGCGGCGGCTGGCATATCCAGGCAGGAAACCTTGCCGGCATCGAGAGCTGGCACAATACCGGGCGGCTTGACCCCTGTGTTACTCGCAACAGCACAGACCATCTGATAAAGGCACTGGGCATCACCTGGGAACCAGGGCAACTGGCTTTCCACCCTGGACGCGACGGCGAGTATTCGGTAGTCCGATGGACTGCCCCCAAAGAGGAAAAGGTTGAAGTCTCCGCCGCTTTCAAAAGTATCGCTGAGAGAGCAACTACCGACGTCCACATCCTTCATAACAGCCAGGTGTTGTTCGACGGTCTGATTAACGTCAAAGATGGGGGGCCGCAAACGCAATTCCAGGGATCGGTGGCGGTCAAGCGGGGTGATACGATTGATTGCATCGTCGGTTACGGCAACGGCAATTACGGCGCCGACACGACCGCGTTAGACGTCTTCATCAAGTCCGCCAGTGGAAAAGTCTGTAATGCTGCTGCGGACTTCTCGGTGCGAAACAACCCGAATGGTTCCTGGAGCTACGGGCAACTGGCACCGGCTTCAACACCGGACGTGGCGACATTCACGCGATATGCCACTGGGGTCATAGAAAAAAACGCTGGCTGTCTGAGCAATCCCGGCTCGCAGGTCTGGGAAGATGTGCTTACCGACAGTCATCCGTACCAGCGGGTGCCACACACGGCCGATATAATTCGCACGCTGCGCACCATCGGCAACGGTAAACCTTTGTTTCTATCCGAATATGGTATTGGCAGTGCACTTGACCTGCTACGGATTGTCCGCCACTATGAGCAGCTTGGCAAAACTGATGTTGAAGATGCTCAGTTGTATCGTTCCTGGCGCGACCAGTACCTCACCGACTACCAGCGGTGGCAGATGGGCCGGACCTTTGACCGGCCCGAGGACTTTTTTGTCCAGAGCATCTCGCGGATGGCTGGTCAACGGCTGTTGGGCCTTAACGCAATTCGGTCAAATCCCAATGTCATCGGTTATAGCATCACCGGCACCGTGGACCAGGGGATGACGGCTGAGGGCCTGTGGACGACATTCCGTGAACTAAAGGCCGGGACTGCGGACGCCATTTTTGACGGTTTCGCATCGCTGAGATGGTGCCTTTTTGTCGAACCGGTCAATACGTACTGCAGGACGCCTGTGAAGCTTGAGGCCGTGCTTGCCAACGAAGATGCCTTGCTTCCAGGCAATTACCCGGTCCGACTGCAGGTCGTAGGGCCAAGTACGTCACGGGTCTTCGAGCGAACAGTTACGATAACGATTCAAGACCCCAAGAGTAAGCCAGAGCCCCCGATGGTTCTGCCGGTTTTTGCCGATGAAGTGACGATAGAAGGCCCACCGGGTAAGTACCGTTTTATGGCCACCTTCGAGCGTGGTGCGGCCGCAGCAGGCGAGGTAGTAGAGTTTTATATAGCTGACCCTATTCAAATGCCGCCGGTGAAAAGCGAGGTTGTACTGTGGAGTGAGGACGCCGGACTGGCCAAGTGGCTTATGGAGCACGGTATTCGCACTCGGCGTTGGTCACCTGGTCCGCCGACCGGACGAGAGGTAATCCTGGCATCCAACAGTACTACACCTCCGGGCGGCCCAACGGCCTTCACCGAACTTGCTAAGCGGATTGCCCGCGGCTCGACAGTTGTGTTCCTTTCACCGGCAGTCTTTGCCGCAGATAGACAGTCCACTGCCTTGGTCCCCCTGGCCAACAAAGGTACCCTGACTGTGATACCAAACTGGCTTTACCACAAGGACGAATGGTGCAAACGACATCCAATCTTTGAGGGCCTGCCCTCTGGCGGCCTGATGGACTACACTTTCTATCGCGAAATCATCCCCGATGTTGTCTGGTCCGGCTTAGAACCACCGGATGAGGCTGTAGCTGGAGGCATCAATGCCTCGCAGGGCTATTCTTCAGGATTGATGGTGGCTGTTTACAATTTTGGTATGGGTCGTTTTATCCTCACCACTCTGCGCATCCGCGAGAACCTGGGGCCGAATCCCGTCGCCGAGCGGCTGCTGAGAAACATGCTCAACTACGCTGCCAGGGACACCAGCAAACCTTTGGCCGACTTGCCATCTGATTTTGACACACAACTAAAGTCGCTGGGGTACAAAGAGTAGCAGGTTATTGCTCATCCCTATCACGGGTGGAGACACACTTTTCGGATGCCGCTTGGTCATACGACAAAATGGGGCGGACGGGAAACACAATCGGTATCAAGCTATCCCTAATGCGAGAGTCCGCGAGTTCTGTTTCTTCGATTTGGACTTATTCTTGGTAGGTCCTCTATACGCTGGGCGACCTGGACACCGGCAAGTCAGATGAGTTCGCCGGGCGGGAGTTGACCGATGAGGATTTGCGCGCTACTCTCTCAGACCTTCACGGTGTCACCGTATTTGCTTATCGCCGAATGAGATTTGCGGTCTCGGACTCGCGAGCATGGGAAAAGGGTTCCACAAGAGGATGCCTCGAAAAAATGTGGTAACAGATATTTTATCATTTGACTTTGATCTCTTCAGAGGTGTCCTTTCCCGTTTGAGAGTTGGTTGTAAGTATCGCACATTGTATGCGTTTTTGAGGTGTGGGTGATGAAGCGTTGAAATCGAGCTACATTATGCTATTATAGAGGCTGTAGCGTATAAGAGCGCAGTATACGAAGTTAAATAGGATATCTGAAATTCCATATACCTAAGTGGCTTGAATCCGGTCCTTAATGGTGAGCGAATGACGACCAATCATCTTCCCTTGAAAACATTTTCTATCATGAGCCTCTATTTCTTATTGGCCTTTGCTCTGATAGTGGTCACTATAGCGGAAGCCGCGATACGGCCGGTTGTTGAGTTTGAGAAAGACGTCTACAGCTTTGAGCAGGTCAACAACGGTGCTGGGCCGATGTGGTTTCATGGTTCCAAAGCCGTAAACAGAGCAGTCAAGAAGGGTCACGAAGAGTCGGTCGAACTGGGCGTCGATGACTTCCAAATCCGTTTCCTGACGTTCTGCGATCTGGCCGTGGCGGAATTCAACAAGGAGATCACCCGTTTCGCCGACCGAGACAACGCCGATCCGGCCACCCATCACATGCCTTTCTTCGAGGATGCGCATGCGGTCCGGGCATTGGCGGTGGCCTACGACATGACCGGTGAGCAAAAGTACTTTGATGCCTGCCGGCGATGGTCGGACCAGATCATCGAATACCAGAGACGGATGATCCCCGCGGGGGCTTACTACATGAACCACTCTCGGGCCCCGGGCGAGGACCAGGGCCAGTGGAATGTCGCTGACAGCGGCTCGATTGCTATGGGTGTCCTGGCAACGGCAATCCGATGTGACAATCCAACTGAGAAAGCTAAGTACCTTGAGTCTGTTAAGGCGTTCGCGAGACTTGTAATGGAGAACTATGTCGGCCCGGAAGGAGGCATAAGCAACGGCCTTTGGCCGGTCTACGACGGCCAGTGGTGGTGTTCGACAGCCACATTCGGCACGATGGCGTTTGTCCTTTACGAAGAAACGGGAGAGAAGAATTATTTGAAAGTAGCCAAAGGCGCATTAGACTGGATGACTCACCATGACTTTCGCGAAGTCAAACCGATTACCTTCCAGCAACGGCCATCCGGGATTATCTTCTACTGTTTCGAACTCTATGCCACCGGTTTAAGGTATCTGAAGCCGGGTAGCCAACAGTACGAGCGTGCGATATGCCAAATCGACCTGGCACTGGATTGGATGTCCAGGAACCAGAAAACACAAGGCGCCAATGTACCCGATTATGTGGTCCGCAATGTCGACATGGCCGGCCTGCCCTACTTGATGTACGCCTTCGCCCGGCAGCTTCCCCAACATCGAGGACTCACAGACCCAGCCGACTGCGAACTCCGCTATATTGGCGATCTGCTGCTTCGCGACGGGACGCCGAATGTCTCGCGTCTTATGGTGTGGGAGGTGATGACGTGGGGAATGATGTCATACGCAGAGAGGCTGAGCCCGGGGGCCATGCACCGCAGCTTGAAGCGGCCCCGAGGCGTGCCGGCCCCTAAACCATCAGCCATTGCGGCAAAAGATACCAGCGTCATTGCTTTTGAGGAGACGTTAGCAACTATGCGTGACCAGCACTATCGCCGGCGGACGGTCGATATCATCAAGACGGGATTCCGACCTGTGGGCGGTAAGGTGGCGGACTTCGCCGTGGCTCGGCGCGACGGACGGTATCATTTCTTTTATATCGAACGCCGTCTCCAGGAGGGCACGCCGTTCTATCCGGGCCACGAGATCTACTTCGGGCACGCCTCGACAGCCGACTTTGTCAATTGGCGAGTACATGATCCGGTGATGCTGGTTCGTCCCGACACCTGGGAGGAAGCCCATGTCTGGGCGCCATTCATCCTGCGTCGGGGAAACGAATACATAATGGCCTACACTGGTGTGAATCGGTACCTGTCGCAGAACATTGGACTTGCCACCAGCACCGATCTGTTTCAGTGGAAACGGTGGGACACGAATCCCATCTCACCGTGCAAAGACAGGCCCTGGGCCCATTGGCGAGAGGGCGCGATCTCCAGTTGTCGCGATCCCAGCCTGTTGGAATACGACGGGCGGTATTGGATGATCTATACAGCTAACACCCGGCAGGGTGCCTCGTGCATCGCCCTGACCAGCACGCCGGACTTCCGGCAATGGCAGGACCACGGGCCGATCTGCGTAGGTCCGGCCACCGGATACGAGGCACGTCTGGAAGGCGGTCATCTGCAGGGTAGTCTCGAATCGGCCAATCTGCTTCACAGGCGTAACAAGTGGTACCTTCTGGTGAAGGCCAAGGTCCGCGATAGCCTCCCCCGGATGTGGGTGATCGCCAGCGACCGCATGGGTGCCTTCGATTTCGCCGAGCGCCGCGAGTTCTGGCCGGGCGGGTTCGGAGTGGAAGTCGTCTGCGACCGGGGAGACCGGTCGCTGCTGGCTACCTTCAACAATGGACACATCCGACTCGGGATAGTCGAATGGACCGACCCGTACCCGACTGCGAGATTCCTCTCGTCCATCGAAGAGCTGGCGGCCTGGCTAGCGCGGCACTGACGCGACCAAGCCTCCTCTTCGGACGGGGCTTTCGGCGGAATCTGGCCGGTGGAACGGAGCATTCCCGTAGTTCTTGTCTC
>JAOUFU010000160.1 GCA_029858035.1 Phycisphaerae bacterium | reverse complement strand
TCCCATAATTCGTCTGAAATCCTGTATCTGTTTTTTGTTTTTCCTTTTTTCATCCCTGAATCTTTTCAAAGGCACCATTGCCTTTGAATATATCGGCAATTCAGGGGTTATTCGGATAGGCTCTAAAACTGAGGAAGAAGCTGATTATTTGCGCAAGTTGGCACAAGATACAGCAGGCGAAGAGGAAGAAGAGAAAACACCGGAGGAGACCGTTTTTAAGTTCGGGGGTCTTAGTTTGCAGCAGCTTAATCCGGAAATCAGCGTCTCAGGCGATTTCGTCGGTCACTATAGGGACCAATCCGGAACCAGAGAACGATCAGATGCCGAAATCCGGGGTCTCGAACTGAACTTCCAGTCCTATCTTGACCCCTTTTCGAGGTTGAAAGCCACTACGCATATACACGATGAAGAAGTTCACGTGGAAGAGATTTATTTAACGCGGTTCTCAATGTTCAAAAATACCAATCTGGACCTGGGTAGATTCCGTCAGCAGTTTGGTGTAGTCAACCGCTGGCATGAAGATGCAATCGACCAGGTCGAATATCCTTTAGCTCTGCGAAGTATCTTCGGCGATGAAGGTATCAATCAAACAGGCGCATCTTTGGAGTGGATACTGCCGAAGTGGGGCAATACTCACCAGGGATTGACCTTTCAGGTAACCAATACCGAAAATGAACGTCTGTTCGGCGGGGACACGATGGGCAATCCCTGCCTGCTTTTCCACTATAAGAATTACAGGGATCTTTCCAGAGACACCTATCTGGAGTTTGGCCTGAGCGGGCTGTTCGGCTGGAGCGATGAGTGGAAGGTCGACAGAGGAGGACCCGCGCTTGAAAACGAATATGATTCTTTAGGGACTCAAGTATACGGGGCCGACCTTTCTGTTCTCTGGGAACCTGCAGATAAAGCACTGTACCGCAACCTGGAATGGCGCAGTGAAGTATATTTGCTCAATCGGGACATCCTTGCCCCGGACGATTCCGGAAGTGACAATTTACAGGCCTGGGGCGCTTATAGTTACCTGCAGACTAAAATAGCCAGAAACCTGGACATTGGAATCAGATATGATTATTTTCAGCCTGACACCAAAGGCTATGCTAACGTAACAGGAGCTTCAATGAGGCCATTGGCCTATACCGCCGATGACGCCTATCGGTGGCAAATATGCCCGTATATAACCTGGTGGCAGAGCGAGTTTGTAAAATTTCGCGTCGAGTATGACTATGCAGATGGACGGGGTATGGAGAATCCGGAGCACGTACTTTGGTTCCAGGCAATTTTTGCCGCCGGGCCGCATAAACACGAGCGTTACTAAGCTAAAGGAGGCTATTATTATGAAAAGAAGAAGCTATTTAATTTTGCCCATCATGGTCATTGTGCTGTGTATTTTGTTATTTGAAAACGCCGCAGCAGAGAAGAATAAACCTCTCCGGGTTATAACAACTTTGTCGGACTACGCTGTGCTGACCAGGATTATCGGCGGCGATAGAGTTAACGTTGATTCTATAGTCTATAGCGTTCAGGACCCCCATCATATCAGACCCAAACCTTCCTTCGTACAAATGGTAAAAGAAGCCGACGTACTAATTTCCACGGGCCTCGACCTGGAAATGTGGCTGCCAACTGTAATCAACAAATCCGGTAATAAGAATGTTCGCAGCAGCGAAATCGGTTATGTCGCAGTCTCCCAGGGCATAGCGCTTGTAGAAAAACCCAAGGTGGTTTCACAAATCGAAGGTGATGTCCACATATATGGCAACCCTCATCTTACCACCAGTCCCATCAACACCAAGAAAATCGCGCGCAATATCACCATTGGGCTTATCAAAAATGATCCTGAAGGAAAGGACTTCTATGAAGAAAACCTCAAGAAGCTGAATGATGAGATCGACATACGCCTGTTCGGAGAAGAATTAGTCAAACTGCTTGGAGGACCTACTCTCTGCAGGCTGGCGCAACAAGACAAGCTCATTGACTTTCTAAAAGAAAATAAGTTTCAAGGTAAGCCTTTGATTGACAAACTCGATGGCTGGATGGGTAAGATGCTCCCTCTTCGAGAAATGCCTGTCGTTGTATATCACAAGAACTGGAGTTATTTGCTCAAGCTGTTTGGACTTGAAGAAGCAGGCACCATAGAGACCAAGCCGGGTATACCGCCATCATTGAAACATGTCACAGAACTGGTAAACATGATGCGCAAAAGAAATATTCATATTATCCTGGCTGCAAACTATTTTGATGAGCAGAAGGTGAGGATTGTGGCTGACAGAACCGGTGCAAAGGCAGTCATAGCTCCACTGTTTGTAGGTGGTGCTCCGGATATCGATGATTACTTTAAACTTGTCGATTACTGGACTGACAGGCTGATAAAAGCTGCTGAAGGCAGCTAAGCTGTATATATTTTGAGAGATTTGCTAAATATTTTGGCGGGATGCACGCTTTGTAATGTGCTGCAAAGTGTGGTCGTGTGAAGTCTGGAAAGGTATTGATAATGTCAGAAACAGTAAGTCTATTTTCACGTCAGATTGCTTTAATCGCTGTAGTTCTGGTCCTGCATACTTACATAGGCCTTCACATAATCAGGCGCACCCTGATATTCTCCGACCTGGTTTTGGACCAATTGGCTGCTTTTGGTGCTCTGGTTGGTGTCGCCCTGCATATCAAATATGGCTCTCCCATTTCCTATTTATTGGCAATGGTAGCTGTACTATTCGGCTCATTGCTGCTTGCCTTAATCAAGCCTAAAAGTCGTGAAATACCGCGCGAGGCGGTTATCGGGATATTGTACGCGATGGCACTGATTATTTCACTGTTGTTAACAGACGAACTTCCCAGCGGAGAAATTTACGTTGAGAAGACCCTTTGCGGTTATATGGAGTGGGTGAGCTGGCCACTGATTATAGTAACAATACTTGTTTATATCGCGCTGATGCTGTTTCACTATATATTGCGGAATAAATTCATCACTTTGGCAGAGAGCTCTCAGACGTTAAAGAATGAAAAGCTCTGGGACTTTTTATTCTTCACGACGCAGGGTATTATCACCGTATTGATTGTTCCAATTGCCGGTGTCTTATTGGCTTATGCCTTTCTTATGATACCGGCAGCGATTGCCGCAATGTTCACCAGGAGATGGGGTGTGGCCGTTATCGTCGGCTGGAGCATAGGTTTTGTGGCCTGTGTTATAGGTTTGAGCTCATCGTATTTATTTAGTTTCACATACGGGCCCAGTCTGGTTTTGTCACTGGGGATTTTCTTTATCTGTGCGGTGGTTATCCGCAGCCTTCTCTACCGGAAAGGACAACAATAATGCTGCAATTGATTGAAATGCTCGGTTTACCGTTTTTAGCCTGTATGATGATGGGTGCTATATTAGGGTACTGTGGTATTCATGTACTCAAAAGAGAGATTATCTTTATTGACATTGCCCTGGCCCAGATTGCGGCGGTAGGTTCTATTGTGGCTCACCTTGCCTTTGATGCGGAGGAGGGAACATTGCCGGCATACACATTTTCATTTGGCTGTGTCATATTCATAGCGGCGTTTTATGCTTTAGTTCGAAGGAGAGTTATACAAATCTCAATCGAGGCGGTCATTGGAATTTCTTACGCCATTGCCGCCGCTTCTGCTCTTTTTCTGATTGGTATCACTCCCGGCCATACGCATCTGGAGGAGATGTTATCAGGCAGCCTTTTATGGACAGGCTTACCGGAAATCATAGGGAGCTTGATTGTCTTTTGCGTTATAGGATTCTGCTTTTATATTTTCCGAAAACCATTGCTAAGAATATCAGAGGATTACAACGGTGCTGCTACGAGGGGGATAAGAGTAGTACGGTGGGATTTTCTATTCTATGCATTAATTGGGGTTGTAATCACATTGTCAGTTAGGATTGCCGGCGTGGTTGTCGTGTTTGCTTTTCTTATTATTCCAGCCACGACATCAGCTCTTTTTTCATCACGCTGGGGCACCCGAATGCTTATTGCCTGGTCAGTAGCCGTTGCAGCCTCTATAGGAGGCCTGTTATTCGGATATTATTTCGACTTTTCACTTGGTCCTGCCATTGCCCTGTTTCTGGGAATTGTATTAGTTGTTGCTGCACTTTTCAGCAAGTTACATAAAATTCGGTCTATCGGTGTGATTGAATCAGATATACCATAGTCTGAGGAACAATAGACCCGAAAAGTGACATACCATATACAATTTGGTGAGTAGGATATCCGGGCAGATATGCTATGTGAGTCGTTGCAGCCAGTTTCTACGCTCCTACTACTCTGCCTGAGTGTGGTGATTTTAAGAAGAACAAGATAGGGCTTGTTTTTTCTGAAATTTTTCGTAAAATGTATAAGGACATCTATAATCTTCAAGGAGCTTATCATGTGTGATACTGAAAACAAATGTGAAAGGCCGGAGAATCTGAAAACAAAGCCGGAAGAATGTACACCTGAACAGATAAAAGAATGTCACGGCGATGCTGAGCAGCATCCTTGTATTGAGGAGCAGGACTAAAAGTAACACCTTAACAACAGGAAGCCAACTCTACTACACTCTTCCCTCTCGTCTTATGTGCAGTGATGGTGAAAAGGTAACTAAAAAAATTGAAATGACTGGTGAAAGATTATATTCTTGATGTAACTAATCTTACAATAAAGCTCTTGTGGATTCTCTGCTTTCTCCTCTGTCTCCGCATCCCTGGGGCTTTTTAATTGGCCTACAAATTTTGTCTAATCAATATCATAGCCATACTGTTCAAAAGTAAGCTATGTATTAATTGTTGCGGAAATTGTTACTATTTGGTACAAAAATGCTATGTGCAAAAAAGCTCAAAGTAAAGAACGGGATGTAATTCTGGATTCAATAACCGAAGGAGTTTTTACAGTTGATTTGGATTGGAACATTACTTCCTTCAATAGAGCTGCTGAAGATATCACCGGTATTTCGCGTCAAAAAGCCATAGGCCAACAGTGTAAAGACATTCTCAGGGCGGATTTGTGCGAGACTGATTGCGCACTTCGCAACACCATAGAAACAGGCAAGCCTATAATCAATAAGTTCGTTCATATAATTGATGCAGATGGGAATCGAAAAGCGATTTCTATAACAACGGCCCTTTTGAAAGATGAAACCGGGAAAGTTATAGGTGGAGTTGAAACTTTCCGGGATATGAGCCTTATTGAGGAGCTACGCAAAGAGCTGCATCACAGCTATACTTTCGAAGACATTATAAGCCAAAATCACCAAATACAAAATTTGTTCAGTATTATGCCTAATATTGCTGAAAGCAACAGCACCGTTTTAATTGTTGGTGAGAGTGGTACCGGCAAAGAACTTTTTGCACGAGCTATCCATCATATCAGCCCTCGTAGGGATAAATCATTTGTCGCGGTAAACTGTGGAGCCCTTCCGGACACACTGCTTGAATCGGAATTATTTGGATATAAAGCCGGGGCATTTACCGATGCAAAAAAGGACAAACCGGGCCGATTTGCCTTGGCCGAAGGCGGCACGATTTTTCTTGATGAGATTGGTGACATTTCTGCCGCCGTTCAGGTGAGACTTCTACGTTTTTTGCAGGAACGGACTTTTGAGCCATTGGGGGCTGTTTCTTCTATAAAAGCTGATGTACGTATTGTTGCCGCAACGAACAAGAACTTGGAAAAACTTGTTAAGGACGGCGCTTTTCGAGATGATCTTTATTACAGGATTAATGTTGTCAAGTTGCCGCTGCCTCCCTTGAGGGACAGAAAGGAAGATATTCCTCTATTGGTGGATTATTTTATCAGCCGCTTTAATCGCTTGCATAATAAGAATATAGGCGGTGTAACGGATGAAGTGTTGGCGATTTTTTTAGCATATGACTATCCAGGTAATATACGTGAGCTCGAAAATATCATTGAGCATTGCTTTGTCTTATGCCAGGATGAAATAATCGAAACAAAACATCTTCCCATAACCTTCCAGACAAAAGAGCAATCCGAATCCTCCGATATTGGAAAGGCTGTAACCCTGAAAGAGATGGAAAAGATTTTTATTTTTCAAGCTCTGACCCGCAATAAAGGCAACCGTACTGCTGCCGCCAGAGAGTTAGGCATCCACAAAAGCACTCTCTTTAGAAAAATTAAGTCTTTAGGTATTTAAGCCAAGCAGTTGCAACTTGCGACTCTTCATGAGATGCGCAAGTCGCATAATGCTCCACTTTAATCTTGCCTCAGATCCTCATTTGCATAAAAAAGATTTCGTAACCTTCGCATACAAAGAGACTTGCAAGCTGTTTTTTGCTTGAGAATGTTTTTTGGCATATCTGTTGCTACTGGTAAATCAGAGGCTTGAAATGAAAATAGCTATACCAGTATGGAATGGTTTTGTGTCATCGGTATTTGACTTTGCTCATTCTCTTCTCATCGTTGATGTAGAAGGTAAGCAGGAAAGAAGACGTTCGCAGATTCAATTGGAACAACAGGCTATACCGCAGCGGGTGAATCAATTAGTAAGTTCAGGGATTGATGTTATTATTTGTGGTGCGATCTCCCGCCCTCTGGCTGAAACGCTGACGGTTTCCAATATTAAGGTTATACCATTTGTAAGTGGTTCTGTAGATGAGGTTTTAGAGGCATACCTCGGTAATCGTTTGGCAGAGCCTCAATTTTTACAACCCGGATGCTGGCCCGGAGTAAGGAAACGTTTTGGCTGCGGAGGTGGACACCGACACAGGCGAGGCGCCGGTCGACCTGGGAAGACAGATCCATAAAAAGGAAAAGGTAACAGTAATAATGAGAACTCATTTTGATTGTATACCATGTATTATCCGTCAGGCACTTGATGCAGTTAGATTAATAAATAATGACGAGAAAATACATGAGCAGATTTTGCGGGAGGTACTGTGCTCGGCCGGCAAGATGAATTTGAGTGCAAGTCCTCCTGCGATGGCACAAAAAACACACCGTATCATCAGGCAACTGGCCGAAACAGATGATCCATATAAACTGCCAAAGCAGCGCTTCAATGAGTTCGCTTTAAAGCTTTTCCCGAAATTTCAGGATTTGGTTTCTTCATCAGTAAAATCTTTTGAAGTAGCAGTTCGTCTGGCCATTGCAGGAAATATCATTGACCTTGGTGCCAAGTGTTCACTGGGACTTTCGGAAGCTGAGAAGATAATCGAGCAGACAATGACGGAGCCATTCGACATGAAAGACTTTAAAGCCTTTCAAGATGCAACAGACAGAGCGGAAGATATTTTGTATTTGGCAGATAACGCTGGAGAAATTGTGTTCGACAGGCCTCTTTTGGAGCAAATAGGTCCATCCAAAATAACATTTGTGGTAAAAGGTGCCCCTGTTATTAACGACGCAACTATCGATGATGCCGAGGAAGCCCTTATAACCAATCTGGTAGAAGTTATTGATAACGGTGATGATGCGCCGGGGACGATTCTTAAATCCTGTTCTCACGAATTTCAGCAACGTTTTGAAGAGGCTGATCTGATTATTGCAAAAGGGCAGGGAAATTACGAAACTTTAAGCGATGTTGATAAAGATATTTTTTTTATTCTAAGAGCTAAATGTTCTGTCATTGCCGGAGATCTGAATTGTCCTGTGGGGACATTAGTTTTGCGCAAGAATAGGGTACCAAAAATAAGACAGTTAACACAAGAAAGGGGCTAAATCATGCCAAGAGGTGATGGTACAGGTCCGCCTAGTGGTGGTAGAGGCAGGATGGGTGGGCCAATGGCTGGTGGTCCGGGTGGTAATTGTATTTGTCCGAGCTGCGGCCACAAGGTTGCTCATGTTGCTGGACAACCGTGCAATCAAAAAGTATGCCCAAAATGTGGGACACGAATGACAAGAGAATAATTTTTCAATCAGAAAGGATGTGATAGTTATGCCAGGTGGAGATGGAACAGGCCCTATGGGTTTTGGACCAATGACAGGCAGGGCCGCTGGTTTCTGTGCTGGTTTTTCAGTGCCCGGTTATATGAATCCGGCAGTGGGTCGAGGTTATGGAGGTCGTGGCAGAGGCTTTTTGGGTCGAGGCGGAGGCCGCGGCTGGAGAAACCGGTATTATGCAACAGGTTTGCCAGGCTGGGCAAGAGCCGGTTTTGATTTCTGGGGACCTGCAGCACCAACAGCAAGCGCTGAACAGGAGTTGACAGGCTTGAAACAGCAGGCAACTTTAATGCAAGATAGTCTCAGCCAGATCAACAAAAGAATAGAGCAGCTCGAAAAAGAAAGCAAGGAATAAACTGTTGATACCGTTTTTCAGAGTGAGGTACGGGTGCACTCTCACTCTGTCTAAGGTTTTAAAAGGAAATAATTATGAAAATTGCAGTTACCTCTGTCGGAAAAACATTGGATTCGGAAGTTGACCAACGATTTGGAAGGGCAGCTTACTTTATCATTATTGACACAGAAGTGATGGACTTTAACGTCATAGAAAATGAAAGTGTTACAGCAGGCGGCGGGGCCGGCATTAGTTCAGCCAAGGCCGTAATAGATGCCGGTGCAGAAGCGGTCCTGACAGGTAATTGTGGACCGAACGCCCAGCGTACCTTAAGTGCTGCCGGTGTGAGATTATATACCGGTGTAACAGGGAAAGTCGCAGAGGCAGTTGAGCTCTTCAAAGACGGAAAATTAACCGAAGCTGAGGGCCCGAATGTTCAGTCGCATTTCGGAACCGGCAATTAGTTCGCTGAAGGAGTGGTTATGATGGCAAAGGACTCTTTACCGGCCTGCGCCGAGTGTGAGACTAAGGACTGTCGGCAGGGCAAGGATTGTTTTGCAAAATCCAACATTCACAGGCAGTTGTACGAGGAATCAATAGCCAAATTACATAAGGCCGGTTCTGCTATAGAGGCAAGATATTACTGTGAGAAGACGCGATTGAGCGAGATAATTCTGTTTGCAAAGGAATTAGACTGCCAGAAAATTGGGCTTGCTTTTTGCATTGGGCTGAGTGAAGAAGCAAAGATTATCGATGAAATTCTTTCAAAACATTTCGAAGTGGTATCAGTGTGTTGCAAGGTGTGCGGAATTAACAAGAAGGATTTCGAT
>JAOUFU010000698.1 GCA_029858035.1 Phycisphaerae bacterium | reverse complement strand
AATCGCCTGATGAGAAAGTTGTCGTTAAATTCGGCCTCAAAAAAATAGGCGAGAAGCCCAACTGTCCGGTTTACAGTGTATCTTACAGGAATCTGCCTGTCGTTGTCGATTCATCTCTGGGACTTGACTTCAAAGATGTCGCTTCGCTTGAGGCCGGCTTTGAAATAGCCGGGATCACAAAAACCAGCCGCGACAACATCTGGCATCCCGTTTACGGCGAACGGAAAAAAATTTGCGACCACTATAATCAGCTCATCGTTGACTTGAAAGAAAACGCAGGACCTAATCGAAAACTACGATTGACGTTTCGCGCTTACAATGAAGGCATGGCTTTCTGTTATACACTACCGCGGCAGCCTGCTCTGAAAGATTTCGTAATCTCGGCGGAGAAAACGCAATTTCGCTTCCTGACCGACCATCCTGCCTGGGCGGTCTATTCCGCTCAGGGCATATACAGCAAGGTCTCGCTCAGCAAGGTTAAGAACAACTGTGAGAGGCCGACAACGATACAAATAGACGACAATATCTTCGCCGCGGTCGGCGAGGCGGGGCTGGTCGATTACGCACGCATGAGGTTGTCACCTTCAAAAGATCAGCCCTACACACTTGTAAGCTCCCTGGCCGGCGAGGTCGAAGCCGTTGCGCCTTTCAAAACGCCGTGGCGGTTTGTCTTGCTCGGCGATACGCCCGGCCAACTGCTCGAACGCAATTTCCTCATCTTGAATCTCAACGAGCCTTGCGCCATAAAGGACACTTCCTGGATCAAGCCGGGCAAGGTAATCCGGGAGGTCACCCTGACCACCGTCGGCGGCAAGGCGTGCGTTGATTTCGCGGCCGAACACAACCTTCAGTACGTCGAATTCGATGCGGGCTGGTACGGCCCGGAGGGCAGCGGACAATCGGACGCAAGGACAATTACCCTGGACCCGGGACGCTCAAGAGGTCCCCTTGATTTGCATCACGTTATCGACTACGCAAAAAAACGCGGCATTGGAATAATCCTGTATGTCAACCGCACGGCTCTCGAACGCCAGCTCGATGAAATCTTGCCACTGTATGAAAAGTGGGGCGTCAAAGGCGTCAAGTATGGTTTCGTACAGGTCGGCTCTCAGAAATGGACCAGTTGGCTCCACGAAGCCGTCCGAAAGGCTGCCAGGTATCATCTTATGGTCGATATTCACGATGAGTACCGCCCGACGGGCTACAGCCGGACTTATCCTAACTTGATGACCCAGGAAGGCATAGCAGGCGACGAAACCAGCCCGGAGAACTCACTGACCCTGACCATCCTGTTCACGCGCATGCTGGCCGGTGCCGCCGACAACACCATTTGCTATTACGACGGGCGTGTGGATCGCAATGCTTCTCACGCCTATCAACTGGCCAAGGCCGTGTGCTTCTACAGCCCGTGGCAGTTTCTCTACTGGTATGACCGTCCCCAGGCTTCACCGCAAAAGACCGGCGGTGCCGGCGGTGCCGAGACGGGCATTGGCAGCGAGCCGGAGCTCGAATTCTTCGACCACTGTCCGACTGTCTGGGACGACACCAAAGTGATCCGAGGCAGCATTGGTGAATATGCCATCATTGCCCGGAGCAGCGGCGATAACTGGTTTATCGGCTGTATGAACAGCGGGCAGCCTCGCACCTTCAATGTGCCGCTTGAATTCCTGGATTCCGGGAGCAAATACATCGCCCACGTCTATTCGGATGATCCGGCTGTGCCCACGAGGACACACGTCAGGATTGAGCGCTTTGTGGTAGATCGTGACACGGTTTTGAAAATAGCCGTATCTGCAAAAGGCGGTCAGGCCCTCCGAATCGTACCGGCATCCATCGATGATTTAGAAAAATTTCACAGATACAAACCGTAATCTGCAGGCTGCCTTACGGCACAGCGCCGAACATGGCCTATCGCTATATCCCGAAGACGCTGCAACTCTATTACATCACCGGTTGTCCATAAAAACCGGCACCGTTCCGTTGGTTTTGTCATAAGTTACATTTACGCTCTTGCCATTGAGCATTATTTTGCCGGGTTTCACCGCTGTTCGAAGCCGGGCCCTTACTATTGGCTGTCCCTGCAATGCCACCTGCATTTCAGGTTTCCCCGCCGTAAATACGGTATAAACCTTTGAAAGCGAGTCGAGTATTACCTTGTCGTTTTTGCGCAGGTAGCTGCCGCAGGCGACAAAGTA
>JAOUFU010000697.1 GCA_029858035.1 Phycisphaerae bacterium | reverse complement strand
AATCACGGTGCCGGTCGTTCCATATTTTCTACCAAAGTTATCCGATTTTCTTTAATCGAAGTATTCGTCTTCGGGGTCGAAGGCGGGGATTGAGACGTTTACGATTCTCATTTTGCCTACGGCACGGTGGCGGCAGCCGGGCTTTATGAAGATGGCAGTGAAAGGTTTAACCGGCATCATTTCGCCATCCAATTCCATTTGCCCTTCTCCCTCAAGGACAAGGTAGATCTCTGTTAGCTTTTTATGATAATGGACCTTCGCATCCTGCTCAATATCCACTATGTGCATCGTGGCAACTGTATTTTCGGGGCTGACAAATGCCCTTCGTGAAAAGCCGCAGGGACACTTGATCGCTTCAATATCGTCGAATTGTGCTATCATGTAGTTTGCCATAATTCGGTCCTCAAAATTCAAAGAGATTCTTCACTTCGCTGCGCTGCGTTCAGAATGACAATCTTTGCATGTTTTCTACAAAGTATCTTGAAATCGGAACCAGCGTGTTATATATTCTGCCGAACTGAGGCTATTTAATCAAGAGTGTAAAAACCTTTAAGAGAGTAATTACATTGAATTCTAAAGCCAATGCAATTGTGGCACAATCCGGCGGTCCGACCGCCGTAATCAATTCGAGCGCGTGCGGCGTTATTCAGGAAGCGATGAAATCGGGGAAAATCGGCCGGGTTATCGGCGCAACCAACGGCATATTGGGCGTGTTAGGCGAGGATTTGTTCGATATATCCGCTGAAAAGCCGGAGACCATCGAGGCACTGAAGCAAACACCGTCAGCAGCTATCGGCTCGTGCAGGTATAAACTCAAATCACTGGAAGAATCCAAGGCGGATTTGGAAAGAATACTCGATGTTTTCAAGGCCCACGATATTCATTACTTCTTCTATGCGGGCGGTAATGATTCGATGGACACCGCCGACAAGGTCAATAAACTTGCAGCGGACGCAGGCTATGAGCTGGTATGTATGGGAATTCCGAAGACGGTCGATAACGACCTTGCCTGCACGGACCATTGCCCGGGTTATCCCAGCGTGGCTAAATATGCAGCGACCTGCGCAGCGGAAGCGGGCAGAGATACGGAAGCACTATACACACACGACACGTGTACTATCCTCGAAGTGATGGGCAGAAACACCGGCTGGATAGCGGCAGCAACGGGGCTTGCCGTGACATGCCGGGAAGACGCACCGCATCTGATATATCTGCCGGAAGCGGGTTTTTCCTGGGACAAATTTGTCAGCGATGTTAAAGAAGTACTTAAAGAACTGGGCAGGGTCTTTATCGCTGCAGGAGAGGGACTAAAAGACGACAAAGGCGAATACATAACCGCCGACTCAGGAGCCTTTGCCATGGACGACTTCGGTCACGTACAGCTCGGCGACGTAGGTGGTATGCTCAAGGCCGTGATAGAGAAGGAAGTGGGCATTAAGGCCCGCTTTAACAAACTGGGCACCAACCAGCGGACCGCCATGCACTTTGCTTCGCTGACCGATGTTAACGAGGCGTATATGTGCGGGCAGATGGCGGTAAGGTATGCGATGGATGGTGAGAACGGCAAAATGGTAACGCTGGTTCGTGAGGATGGGCCGGGATATAAATGTACAACAGGACTGGCAGAATTGCGAGAAGTGGCCAACGGCGAAAAGAAAGTGCCAGCCGAGTACATAAATGATAAGGGCAATCATATAACGGATGCGATGCGAGATTATGTCCGGCCGTTGGTGCAGGGCGAAGCACCGGTAAAAATCGGCAAGAATGGAGTGCCCGTTTTTATGAGATTCGAGCGAAAACCGTTAGAGAAGAAACTGCCAAAGTACCTTTGATTAATAAAGGATATACAATGAAAGAGCTGTTTGATATTAAGGACAAAGTAATCGTGATTACAGGGGCCGGCGGTGTTCTTTGCGGCACAATGGCGAGAGCCCTGGCAAGTGCCGGGGCTAAAATAGCCGTTCTGGACATAGACGAGACCGCCGCAAACAAAGTCGCCGATGAAATCAAATCCAAGGGCGGCCAGGCTGTCGCCGTCAAGTGTAACGTACTCGATAAAAAGAGCATAGAGTCTGCAAAAGAAAAAGTCACATCCGAGCTGGGCCAAGTCGACATGTTGATTAACGGAGCCGGTGGAAACAAGAAGGAGGCCACGACCTCGCCGGACCTTTCGTTTTTCGATTTGCCCGCCGATGCCA
>JAOUFU010000696.1 GCA_029858035.1 Phycisphaerae bacterium | reverse complement strand
GGCTCCGCGAGTCCAGCTAAGATTTGCATCTACCGGCACGTCCACGGCTAAATGAGCCGGGTTGGGTTTTCTGGCCGCTCCCGGCGCTACAGGCGGATCCAGGGCGCCGATGACGTAGAAATTGTTTTCACCGGCATTCGCGCCGCGGAACACGTATGTTCCGGGGTCCAGTGCCGCCGAATACACACTCAACTGACGGCCGGGAGGATCGCCATCACCGGATACATGGACATCCCAGCCGGTGTCCGTGAATGTACCGGGACCGGCGAAGTTGACTACTATGCTGTCCACATAACCCTGCGGGTCGCCGAAACGGTCGTCGACCGCTAACAGCACCGTCGCCCCAATGGGAAAGGTCACGGTGTACGTCACGGTGGCCAAATTTCCCTTGTCGCTGTTGAACGTGCAAATTTGCTCGGCGTGGTCCATCCCGGCCGGCACAACGTTCCAGGTATAGTCCCGGTCGGAAAAACACCAATTGCCAAACGTCCAGCCGCCTGCCTGTGTCGGCAACGGGTCTGTTTCGCCGGTATATGCGCCGATGTGATCGCGATCACCAGAAGCGCCGCCCGAGCGATCTACGGCCCCGATCAGCGGCAGCGCCGAGGCGACACCGCAAAAGCCGCCAAGCACGCCAAAAACAACAAGTAGCAGAATCAATTTCCTGAACATGATAGTTCTCCAACAAAAAAAGTGACAATAACTGTATTATTTCAGCTACACGCTAAAACATTTGATTATAACGATTGATATCGAAAACCCTCTTCGACCGGTGTGTCATAATGCCCGTTTCAAACAACATCCTGCGAAAAAAGAATGCATAAATACACCCTGACTCAAAAGCAAAACCTATGGTGCCTTCAGGCTTTTCTCTCGGCGGCCTCAACAATTCGCCGCTTACGGCTAAGGGCACAAAGGCTCCATAACATTAATATTACTACATTTGCCCCGATATTGTCAACTGTTTTTTCCATATTAGCACCCATTTTGAGACCATTTCAAGTGCCTCAGAACACAGAGGCTGGGGATTGGAGGATTGAGAATGCGGATTCCACCACAAAATCTCATTGCAGGCAGCCCGTAGGATGGGCTTGGGCCCATGCGGTCATTTGGAAAAATACTACAAAATTGTCATTGTATCCGAAAGCCCTCGGCTTTATGCCGGGGGTACATAATTCTATGTCGTTCCGTAAGCCCCGTCACTTGTTGGCGGCCTTGTTGGCCCCTTGCACTGTAAGGGGTCATCCTGACCGCAGGTAGCCTTCAGCCCTGCACTCAATGTAGTGCGGGGGAAGTGGTTGTTTGGTCATTCCAGCCGGGGGCTGGATGATATTTTTTTTAGTTTCGATTTGATTTTTGCCTTATTTGACGCTATTTTATTACATAAATCTGCCTGAATAAAGCATCTGAGGAAAAGCAACCGGGGCGGAAATTCTTATATTGACGGGGATTATGGTTTAAGATATTCTGTAGCGGGAACGAAGTTGAGACCTTAAGGAAATGATATGGCTGAGGACTTGAAGGATTTGGACAACCTGAAACCTATCGACCACGCGGTGGTCGCTAAGCCCCATACGCCGGTTTACAAGATGCACAGATATTTTGCCCGTCGTCCCTGGAGCGTCTTTCGGGCCCTTATCGAGCACTACTCCAATCCCGAAAGCATCATCCTTGACCCTTTCTGTGGCGGGGGCGTTACGGTGGTTGAAGGTCTTCGTCTTGGCCGGAAGGTAATCGGCGTGGACATTAACCCAATGGCCACATTCATCACCCGCATGGAAGTCATCGACGTTGATTTAGATGAGATCAGAGACGAATTCAAACAGATTGAAGAATCATGCAGGGAAGAAATTGAACAACTTTATACCGTCCAAACAGATAATGGCGTCCCGATGTTTGCCGACTGGTATGAGTGGAGCAGTTGTTATGAATGCCCTCATTGTCGAAAACGAATTGTTTGTGCGCAATCAAAGAAAAATGGACCTGGTGATTACAAATGTCCATCGTGTGGTCAACGCGTGATAACTACAAATACAGATCGTGTGGATGAAGAAATCATACGGCTGGCCGTACGATCACGGGGAGTAAATAAACGAAAAGTAATAACCGCATCGGAGACTGATCAAAAACTAGCGCATCGAATTAACGCTGATTTTGAAGAAATGATGAGGTCAAAAGAATTGTGGGCCCCAGACGATG
>JAOUFU010000159.1 GCA_029858035.1 Phycisphaerae bacterium | reverse complement strand
GGGTTTTGGCTCTTCTTCAATTATCGCCGTGGTTTCGGCAACTGGCTTGGTCCGTTTAGGCTTTTGTACAGCTTTTTTTGCTTTTTTCTCTTTTTTCTCCGGCGGTTTTCGCTTTTGCTTTTTTCTAATTCGTACCTTTTTCAAATCCACTTTCTCGGCTGTCTCAACGGTTGTGATATTCTCTCCCTCACTGAACCACTCGCGAATAGTAGCCGTCAAACCCGCCGAAATCGTAGACATATGGTTCTTGACGTCAAGACCCTCATCCTGACACTTTTTCACAATAGCAGTGCTTTTTACTCCAAGCTCCTTAGCCAAAATGTACACTCTTGTAATAGCCAAAAAAACTCCGATTTCTATAGAGCGTTTAGTTTTTCCTATTCCTTATCTGCTGATTCCTGCTCGTTGTCTGCTTCATCGGTCTGCCGGGCCGGCTCTTTTCCCGCCTGTTGTTGTTTTGACTCGGCAGTCAAACGCTTCGCCTCTTCGTTAGCAGCCGCGACCATTTGTTCTGCTGTTTCCGAGTTAATATTCAACTCGTTAACCAGCGGATCGGTTCCTACATCATCTAAATCCAAAACGGAAATAACACCCAGTGCTATCAACTTGTCAACGACCATGTCGTCAGCGGCTTCTACATTCTTGATACAAGTTGTCAATCGTTCAATACCCTGATTATATTCCTCCGGCATAAGTATATCGATATCCCAGCCTGTCAGTCTCGCAGCCAAACGAACGTTCTGTCCGTGCTTGCCGATAGCCAGACTAAGCTGGTCCTCATCCACAACTACTGTTGCTTTTCCCAATTCAAAGCACAGCGCGATTTCACTGACCTTTGCCGGCATCAACGCATTTGCGACAAGTACCTGTGAAGACTCGTTCCACCGTACAATATCTATTTTCTCTCCTCCCAGCTCATCAACTATGTTTTTTATTCTACTGCCTCGCACGCCAACGCAGGCACCGACAGGGTCGACTTTTTCATCGAGCGAAGCTACTGCAACTTTAGTTCGATACCCGGCCTCCCTCGCCAGTGCTCTTATTTCGATGATGTTTTCAGCGATTTCCGGCACCTCTAACTCAAACAAACGGCGGATAAAATCAGGATGCGTTCGAGAGAGAATAATTTTGATCTGATTCGAAGTTTCTTTTACATCAAGAATCAAGCATCGAATTCTTTCTCCCGGGCGATGTGATTGTCCCATTATCTGTTCGCCTTTTGGCATGAAGCCTTCAGCCCAGTGGCTCAAATTAACTATAAGTGTTCCGCCTTCGTATCGCACAACTGAGCCACTTATGATTTCCCCTTTTCGCTGGACGAACTCGGCATAGATACTATCCCTCTCATCGGCCCTTATCTTCTGTATCATTACCTGCTTTGCTGTCTGAGCCGGGATTCGACCGAGCTGCCTGATATCGATTTGTTCATCGTCCCTGGAGGCTGTAACCTGCCCTGTTGCCCGGTCGATGTTTACGACTATGTTACTGTCCGGCTCACCAAAATGCTTCCGGACCGCTGAGACCATAGCTTCTTCCAAATCGACGAATAAGGATTCTTTGTCGATATTTTTATCGCGTGCGATGTTGTCGACAATTCTGATTAGTTCCTGATTCATTCTTTTTTCTTTTCCTAATTTACACTTTTTACAAAATCCAAAAAAAAGTGGAAACCTAAACAGTTTCCACTTCAAAAAAAGCCCAAAACGAATCGAGGTTGCAGCCATTCTTACATTACATCAGTCTCCTCCGGTGGAGCACCCATTTTGCCATCTGCTGCAAAATGGGGAGCCAGTAACAAACCTCGTTCGTTTCCCGACACTGAAGCAGAAACACCGATTTCCAAGCCACCATATGCGTAAAATTGCAGCTATGCAGATCAATTGTTCGTTTAGTCTGCACTGTTCGCTAATCCTGTCAATACCATTTCAAGCGCCGCCTTAATTTAAAAGTTTAGCTTTGGTAGCCGTTAATCCTTATAACCAAACTCATTATGATAATCGTCCAACTTCTCAAGAGCAATAACTTTTTTGTCGAATTTGTATAATTTCCGGTCCAAACTCGACAGAAAAACGCATATTCAACGGCCAAAAACGTTTAAAATGGCCAAATAACCGCCTGAAAACAGCTAATATCCGTGACAGTCAACCCTTTTGGACCTTCCCCAAAAAAGTCTTTTCCCGTCTCAATTTTGTGCGACGGGCTGTTTTGAATGCCTCGATTAAGCTTCTGAATTTGGCAGCTTAGCCCGGATATTTCAGACCTGTTTTTAGGTGGTTTAGCTAACTTCGTTAATAATAAGGTCTTACGCCAATAATTGAAGATAATCTGTAAAAAAACTTCTGGACATTGGCAGCGTTTGTAGTCACACTAATGCCAATCGATGATACTGATTTTGTACATAATCTTTGTTTATGATAGAAAAAATGAGGGTATGATGAAGGACTAAAACAGCATATTTGCAACATTCTCAAGTGCTTCATACTTTGCGAAGCCCCTGAACATTAAAGGCAATTAACTCTAAAAAAAGGAAGGAGTAAATCATGAAAAAATATTGGATGATTACGGTGTGTGTAGTTTGCGTTTTTTATGGGGGCACCTCGTTGATTTTTGTGCCGGTTGCACGCGCGGCTTCCGGAGAAAAAATGACTTATATTGACCTTATTAACCGGCTTACCGATTTAGAACAATTAGCGACGTTACCCGCCCCGGGTGAAAAGTGCCAGCAGTGGTCCAGCTATGACAGGGGAAGTAAGTATGATGAGGCTTCCGGCAAATACGTTGGCTGGTTTGCCAACGGCGACGGAGGCGGTATTATCCGCAAAGAAGGCAATCAATCCGTCTTTGCCGAGATGGAAGGCCCGGGTGTTATCTGGCGGATATGGTCGGCACTTGCCAATCAGGGCCATGTAAAGATTTACCTTGATGGTGCTGCCGAACCCGCTGTTGACCTGCCCTTTATCGGGTATTTCAACCGCGAGAACGAGCCCTTTACTCACGAGGCCCTTGTTCACATGGCCGCACGCGGCCAGAACTGCTATGTCCCCATCCCGTTCCAGAAATCGTGCAAGATAACCGCCGAGGGCGACTGGGGAGCGTACTACCATTTCACATACACAACGTACCCAAAGGGAACTATCGTACCGACATTCAAGCGTCAGCTTTCCCCCGATGAATCGAAGGCTCTTGATAAAGCCAATGAACTGCTCACTCAATCTCAGCCTACTCCAATTTATAGGGGTCGTGGCGGGACCACTTTAAGAACGGTTGTTAAGGTCGCTCCCAACAGCACAGCGACGGTTCATCATTTCAAAGGAACACGAGCCATCGTTGGCATACATCTCGATATGGATTTACCTGAATCTGACGAAGACCGTGATGTGCTCCGCGAGCTTGCTCTGCGCATATCCTGGGATGGAGAAGCGCAGCCAAGTGTGTGGGCGCCCTTAGGAGACTTCTTTGGCACAGCTCCCGGTGTTAATAAATATAAATCTCTCCCTCTGGGTATGACTATACATGGTTTCTATTGCCACTGGTATATGCCGTTCAAGAACGGTGCCCTAATGGAATTAACCAATGACGGGGACAAAGAGCGCACAGTTACCCTTGAGATCAGACACGCTCCGCTTAACAAACCGATTGAAACACTCGGCAGGTTTCACGCCAAATGGCACCGCGACGCCTTCCTGCCAGAGGAGCCGGGCCGCAACAGCCCCGGGTGCGTGGATTGGACTATTCTCAAGACCGAAGGCCGGGGCCGGTTTTGCGGCGTGATGCTGCATGTCTGGAATCCAAGAGGCGGATGGTGGGGCGAAGGTGACGAAAAATTCTTCGTCGACGGCGAAAAGTTCCCTTCGACCATCGGCACCGGCTCCGAAGATTACTTCGGCTACGCCTGGTGCAATCCGACCCTTTTCCAAAACTGCTACCACAATCAGACAATAAGCATGAACAACAAAGGGCACGTTTCTGTGAACCGCTGGCATATCACGGACAACGTCCCGTTCCAAAAATCCTTCGAAGCGGCAATCGAAAAGTACTATCCGAACGGCAAGCCCACGCTTTACGCCGCCACTGCATACTGGTATCAGACCGCTGGCCAGGTCGACCCTTACAAACCTGCACCTATTACGGAGCGTAAGGGATACTGGAGCGCAATAAAGGTTTTCAAAGTCAAGGGAGCTTTGGAGGGTGAAAAGCTCAAGGTCCTCTCGAAAACCGGCGGCAATCCCAACGTTCAGGACATGAGCGGTTACGGCTCCGATTGGAGCGACGAAGCACACCTGTGGTGGATTGAAGGCAAGCCCGGCGACACGCTGGAGTTAGCAGTCCCCGTCGAAAATGGCGGAACCTACAGGATTAAAACACAGCTCACAAAGGCCGTCGACTACGGCATCCACCAGCTTTATCTCGACGGTAAGAAACTCGGCGAGCCTATCGACCTGTTCAACAACGGTGTTATCCCAACGGGCCAGATTGACCTCGGCATCCACAAGCTCGACAAAGGGCAGCACGTTTTGAAGGTCGAAATAATCGGCGCCAACGACAAGGCCGTCAAGGCGTACATGTTTGGCATCGACTATTTGCTTTTGGAGGACATCACCTCCGGTTTCTTTCTGCCGGAGAATCCGAAGTATACGATACTTGATTCCGTTAGGGACTCAGTGCGTTTTGCGGAGGGCACCCTCGTCCCTTTTGACGGTAAGCTGGCCTGTAAGTCGAGCTTTGTCGATAAAGACGGCGACATTATGGGCTGGCATGATTTCGGGAACCTCGAAGGCCCCGGCTGGGCCGCGAATGCCGTCGGAGGAGCATACGAACTATACTCCTTTGCGAAGTATACGAAAAACAAACGCCTTGCCGAAAAGGCGCTTCTGCTCCTCGACCATGTCCTTGAAGACGGTTTTATCGACTACGATACAGGTTTCATCACCGGTTATCGCCTAACTACCGACAACACTTTTTGCCTCAACTATCAGCACAAAAGCAACTGGTTCTGCCCCGGCTCAATGGCCAAAATCGCATACCAGTTACTCATCTTCAGCGACCTGCTGGATAATCCACGAAGGGACAAGATGCGGCAAGCCGCCCTGAAAAACGCCCGTTGGATAGAAAAGAACGTCAAACCAACCTCCAACGGCTGGTTCCCCCGACGCTGCAAACCATCGGGCGAACACCACCCCAACAACGCTTACGGTGATTCGGACATCCTATTCGAAAAAAGTGCGGATGGTCTTTTCATCATCCAGCTTATGACCGAACTGACAAAAAAGGGCCTGGCCGACTACACCGGTGAAATCGGAAAGCGAATCAAGGTCTTTATGGACGCCGGCGGAATCTTTGGCTCCATCAACCACGACACCTACGACCATCACGAAGACGTTGCCTATGCCGTTGCGTTCCGCGTTCTCCGTCAAGCCGACGAGTTGCTCAACGATACCGAGATATTAAAGTTTGCCTTCGATAAGTGCCTTTTCGGACTCGACCAGTTCAAAATGACCGACGACCGAAACGGCGTCCAGACGAAGGGCCTGCTCTGGATGGAGAAAACCTGGGACACGGCCTACCTCTGGGAAAACGCCGAGGCCGCTTTGGCCTATTTCGAAGCCTATAAGGACGTGCACAACGAGCAATTCCTACGGGACGGCCTCACCATCCTCCGTGCAATCGCAAAGCATCATCACGGCGACAAGGGCTTCCTCACAGAAGGTGTTGACTGGAACAACCATGTAGGCAAGCAGCATCATTTTGATGGAGCAGAGTTCGGAGATATCAAGTATACAGAGCCTTTGTTGAATAACTTACACATTGTGGAGCCTACTTTGCTGGTGATTAGACTTGAGAATGGGGCACGCAAGAGTAATTGACTATTGTTTTTTTTCACTCCCTATCGACCATGCCAGGTCTCCATGACCTTACTTGAGGATATTTCACTGTTGTTTGAAATTGTTTAGAATTGCAGGATTGGACTTTGTATTCCGGGGATCTTTCTAAAAAACACATACCGTATGATGGAATATAGTGTGTGCTATGAGGCTGGAACCATGCGTAGCGTTAGTTTCTTTTGTGTAATAGTTATTTTTTCAATCCGCACTTTCTCATCCACATCATCAAAAATATCATTAACATTGATGACAGGCTCAAAAGGCTCTTCATTTAGTAATGATGCCGCAATCTTCGCCCGTAAATTCTGTAGGTCTACAGGAACACTCTCAACCCTCTCTGCATACATTCTTTTTGCCAGCAGCCTTGCAAGGGGAGTGATATTCATAGCGCCAATTTTTATTTTCTCCACCCGCAGATTTAAGAGGCCTTGTTCATCAAGGGTTGGTTTGGTCACAATAGTAACGACCAGTTCCGCCCCTTTTATACTTGCTGTTCCCATTAATACGATGTTCTCAGGCACGAAAAACACCGTAGGTGCGGATAAAAGGACCCCGTTGGACTCTTTCGGCCATTGAAGTCGGGCGATTGCTTCATTTATCCCCTTCTGGATAACGACAAGGTCAAACGGTTCCTGTCGCTGTGCACCGTTGTGAAGTTGAGGCAGCAATACGTTTGAGAGATACGGACTGATCTGGTCCTGATTGTTGCCGGCCGGATCAATATCGAGCGGCTTATAACGAGCGGGCTTGTAAAACAGCAAATACAGGACAATAATCGCAAGAGCCAGATCAATTAAGAGCCAATATCTCTTTTTGAACTTTCTTTTCTTGCGAACTTTTAACTTTTTGTTTGTATCTTTGTTATCTTTATTACACATAATCATTTTCTATCTTGCTCGAAGCTATGTGTGTGATTATAATTGATTATTAATTATTTACTATGGAATATTTGCAATTGTTAAAAATTGTTAAATCTGTTTTTTTAATCGCTTAGAAGGGGAATGACAAATGTCGAGTCATTTTGGTGATCGTCTGTTTGATGCCGTAAAGAGCAGGAAAACTTCATTGATTGTCGGTTTGGACCCTGTTTACAGCAGGCTCCCAGCGGCGATAAGAAGTCATCGCGAGATGAACGACGAGTTTGATGCAAATGCTGCTGTGGACGCAATCTTCGATTTTTGCACCCAGACGATGCGAATCGTTGCTCCAATGATACCCGCGGTGAAGATAAATATAGCCTTTTTTGAAAAGTATCTCTGGGAAGGTGTAGAGACTTACTATGCGTTGATTTCCGAGGCGGACGATTTGGGTCTGGAAGTGATCGGCGATGTAAAACGCGGTGATATCGGCCATACTGCAGAGCTTTATGCTGCTGCTCATCTCGAAAACACGGAATTAGCCGGTCTCGAGGACACTCTTGCACCAGATGCTATAACAATCAACGGCTACACAGGAACTGATGGTATTGAGCCTTTTGCGGAAATGGCGACAAAGCAGGGCAAAGGCCTGTTCGTATTGGTTCGCACCAGCAATCCTTCCGCTGCCGAAATTCAGGATTTTGCCGATACAAATGGTCAGGCTATGTATGAAAAGCTCGCAGAAGTTGTCGGCCGAGTTGCCAATGAAAGCGGGCGAATCGGTGATAGCGGCTATAGTAACGTCGGAATGGTGGTCGGGGGAACTGCGCCGGGTGTAACAACTGCTTTGCGCCAAAAGTATGATAATATATGGTTTCTCGTGCCGGGCTACGGCTCACAGGGAGCTTCAGCCGCCGATTGTGTGCGATTTTGCAAACCCGACGGCAGCGGGGCTTTAATCAACGCATCACGTTCGATAATCTACGCCTATGAAAAGCCAAAATATAAGGACCAGTTCGGCGATGACTGGAAAAGATGTATCGAGCAGGCAGTTATCGACGCGAAAGTGGATTTGGCAAATGCAATGCAGACGCTGATATGAACAAAGAATTCTTCGCAGGCAAAAGAGTCCTGATTATGGGCCTGGGACGGTTTGGCGGCGGAGTTGATGCCGCCAAATTTGCCGCAAAAGCCGGCGCAAAAGTAATAGTAACTGATTTGGCTTCGCACGAGCAGTTGAGCGATTCGATAAGTCAGCTCGAAGAATTTGGTGATATTGAATTTCATCTCGGCTCACACAACGCGATAGATTTTGAACAAGCCGATATTATCATCGCCAATCCCGCCGTGCCCGGCGATAATGGGTTTCTTGAAATTGCCCGCCGCCACAACAAATTCATTACATCCCAGATAGGCATATTTTTCGAGTTTTGTCCCGCTCAGATAATCGGCATAACGGGAGCCAATGGCAAAAGCACAACCGCGGCACTAACAGCCCATTTGCTCAGGAATGCCGGAGAGGCAAAGGTATGGCTCAGCGGCAATATCGGCAACGAGCCATTACTAACCAGGTTGGACCAAATCGCTCCCGATGATTTGGTTGTGCTGGAGCTATCAAGTTTTCAGCTTGAGCAATTAGCGCAGATTCAAAAAGCCCCGACAGTTGCACTTTTGACGAATCTTACCCCAAACCACCTTGACCGCTACGGCACGTTCGATAATTACTGTGCCGCCAAGGAAAACATCTTCCGGTTTCAAAAACTTGACGACAAATTACCCGCCGTGTCTATCTTCAATGCCGAGGACGAAGTTAGTGCGGAATGGTTTGAAAAGTACAAAAGAGATGCCGGCAGGATTTGCATCGCGTTTTCAGCCGATGACATAAGTGAGCAAATCCGCGCAAGTTTCGGCTTGCCGGGCCGAGCTAATCTTTCAAATCTTGCTGCCTCGGTTGCCGTCGTTAGGCATTTCGGAATTGACGATGACCAAATCAGAAGCTCGTTGCCGCAATTTAAGGCGCTGCCTCATCGGCTGGAACTGGTCGCGCAGATAAATGGCGTGTTCTGGTACAACGATTCGAAGGCTACCACGCCTGAAAGTGCAATCGCGGCATTAGAGGCTTTCGAGCAGCCGACGATTATTATTGCCGGCGGCTATGACAAAAAAGTGGCTTTCGATGAACTCGGCCAAAAAATAGCCCAAAAAGCAAAGGCAGCTATCCTGCTCGGCCAGACAGCCGAAGAAATCGCAAAAGCGATTAAAGCTTTTTCAACAAACAGGACGCGAATTGAATTCGTCGACTCTCTTGCTGAAGCCGTTCAGTTGGCGAATCGACTTGCA